>JAIRKS010000009.1 GCA_031259905.1 Odoribacteraceae bacterium | reverse complement strand
CGGAAACCAATCCTGCGGCGCACCTCGCGGAGCGTCCGCGTGGCGCTTTCCCTTGCCTTGTCGGCGCCTAGGGCGGCCACCTTATCGATCCGGGCCGTGTCGGAAGCATACTCGAGAATCCGCTCACGGATAGGGGTACAAAATGCGATAATATCCTCCGCCAATTGTTTCTTCAGGTCGCCGTAACGGATCGTGCACCGGTTATACTGTTCGTCGAAATGGTCGTACACCTCCCGCGCAGAGACCACCTCCAGGATCGTGAAAAGATTCTGGATCACGTCAGGTTTAACGCCATTCGGTTCCGTTGGCCCGTTATCCGTCACGGCCTTCATCACTTTCTTCCGGATTGTCGCCACGTCATCGATCAAGTAGATCGCGTTCCCTTCCGACTTTCCCATTTTCCCCGACCCATCCAGCCCCGGGATCTTGATCGCCGACCGGGAGAAAGCGAACGATGCCGGTTCCGGGAACAGTTCGCACTCGTACGTGGTATTAAATCGCCGGGCGAATCGCCTGGCCATCTCCATGTTCTGCTCCTGATCCTTGCCGACCGGCACCTTGTGCGCCCGGTGCAAGAGAATATCCGCCGCCATCAGCGTCGGGTAAGTCAACAGGCCGGCATTCACGTTATCCGGTTGCTGCCGGGCTTTTTCCTTGAAAGTAGTCGTGCGTTCCAGTTCACCCAGGTAAGCGTTCATGTTCAGGTAGAGATACAACTCCAGCACCTCTTTCACGTCGCTCTGCACGTAAATAGCGGCCTTCTCTGGATCCAGCCCGCACGCCAGGTACTCGGCGATAATCTCGCGAACACTCTCGACGATATTCCCCGGGCGGGGGTGCGTCGTCAGCGAGTGCCAGTCCGCAATAAAAAAGAAACACGTGTACTCCTCCTGCAACTGCAGGAAACTCTTCATTGCCCCGAAATAATTCCCCAGGTGCAAATGCCCCGTGGGCCTAATACCGCTCAACACTACATCCATATCCTTTTCATTTAACACCATTCATTTCATCGACGGGTAAGGCAACCTGGCCAACCTATCGGCCAGGTGATTGATCAATTTTTCCAGCTTACCCTTCAACATCATCTTCATCATCATGTTCAGGCTTGCCTCGAACGTCAGGCGCATCCTCGTGTCGTACGGGGCGTGCTCCAGCAGCTGTATCCACAACTGGAACTCGAACGGCAACGCTCCCTCGCTCGTGAACTTGACCAGCGTCGGTTCCACGCGTTCCTCGACCCGTATTCCCACGTCGCCGATGCCCGGCACGACAAACATGCACGTGTCACTCGTCGTCCGGATCTCCTCGATCCGCCCGAAGACCTGCTTCACGCTCTCCATTTCCGGCCCGTCCGGCATCTCGTGCAGGTGCCGGGCTTGCCGCAACAACTCGCCCACGCGATCACAATCGGCGAAAAAGCCGTACACGGAAGCGATATCGCTATCCACTTTTTGAGTTTCACTCACTACCCTAGTTACCATGACACCTTGGATTTAATACGTTTCAGGACTAAGCCGCCACTCCTTCAGCCGTTCCACCTCCCCCGGCAAGACGTAACCGGAACGGGCGGCCAGCTCGATCATCACGTTATAATCGCACAACGCATCCAGCCGGCAACCGGCCCGTGCGAAATTATCGATCGCCTTGCGGAAGCCGTAAGTAAACACCGCCACCATCCCCGCCACCTCACACCCTGCACGTCGCAACGCCTCGACCGCCCGGAGGCTCGACCCTCCCGTGGAAACCAGGTCTTCCACCACCACTACCTGCTGCCCCGGCCGGCATTCCCCCTCGATCAAGTTCTCCAGCCCGTGCCCTTTCGCCGACGAGCGGACGTACACGAACGGTAACCCCAGCTCTTGCGCCACCAGCGCCCCCTGGGCGATCGCTCCCGTGGCCACACCGGCGATCGCCTCCGTCCCCGGGTATCTCGCGCGCGTCAGTTCCACGAGCCGGTCGCGGATCAACGTCCTCGCCGCCGGGTACGACAGCGTCTTCCTGTTATCGCAATAAATGGGCGACTTCCACCCGGAAGCCCACGTGAACGGGTGTTCCGCGTTCAACTTGATTGCCTGGATTTGCAGCAGACATGCCGCCACTTCTTCTGCCGTGTTACTCATTTTCTTTAAATTTAAAATTCTTGCCGGCAAAGTTAGAAACTAAATTTCAATTCCATCGTACAGTCTTGCCGCCGCGCGCGCGCCGCGTTCGATCTCCGGGTATCCCGTCCCGAGCCTTCCATCGTCGAACAGCGCCACGACCGCCGCCAGCCCGGGGCGGATCGACTCCAGGAAAAGCCGTTTCCCCTCGTGCAACCCCCGCAACCCGAAAGCGCCCAGCGCCTGGAGCAAGCGGGCCAGCGCGAAATGGTCGTAAACCACGCGAAAGCCCCGTGCCGCCGCGGGACGGGAACGCACCAGCAGCGACAGGTAATGCTCCAGCAACTCCTCCCGCTGTTCCCCCGGCACCGGCACGAGCGCGTCGTGCAGCAGCGACGCCGCGTCGTACGGCGGCGCGCCCCGGCCTCCCCCCTGGTAATCGATAAAATAAAGAGATTCGCCGCGCACCATGATATTTCGCGACTGGAAATCCCTGTACATGAAACAATCCCTCCGTTCTCCCTCCACGCGTGCCGCCAGCCGTTTGAAATCGGCCTCGAGCCGTTCCTCGTCGAACGCCACCCCCGACAGGCGCAGGAAACAATACTTGTAATAATTCAAGTCCCACAGCGCGCGCGTCCCGTCGAAATCCGGGCGCGACAGGCACTGCCCGTAATCCATCCCCTCGTGTCCCTCGACCTGGAATCGCGTCAACTCCTCCAGCGCCTGGCGGTACAGCGTCATCGTCCGTCCCGACAGCGCCGTCCCTTCCCGTTCCACGACGTCCAGCAGCGTCACCCGCCCCAGGTCTTGTTGCAGGTAAGCCTTACCGTCACTCGTCATCGCGTACACCAGCGGCACGCGCAGCCCCCGCGCCCGGAAGTGGTTCGAGAAATACGCGAACGCGCGATTCTCCCGCGCGTCCTCGTGCCACGTGGCCACGACGCTCCCTTCCCCCGTCGTCAGCCGGAAATACCGGCGCGCCGATCCCGACGCCGGCAACGCCTCCACCCCCGCGGGGGCGTGGCCCGCGTACGCTTGCAACAAACGCGTGATCGTCTCCAGCATTCACTTCCTGTACTTGCAACAACCCGGCAACGCGGCGTACGCGGCGTCGGTCGCCCGCGCCGTGCCCGCGTCGTGCCCCGCCTTCGCCAGCGCCCTGGCGACCGTGTCCCTCGACGTCACCGTCGCGTCAAGCTCCAGGAAGAGGCGCTTGCTCTTCATCTCCCACGACGCGCTCTTCACCCCCTTCACCCCCAGCGCCGTCTTTTCGACGCGCGTCTTGCACATCCCGCAGCTTCCCTGCACCCGCTCGAGCGTGTCGCGCGTCACCCGTTTTTGCTCGCCCGGCACGACGCGGTCTCCCGCGACGGCCCCCGTCGCCGCGAGGAAAGCTACCCCGGTCGCGACGGTCAACATTAAAATCAACGATCTTTTCATACGTGTATACCTTATAATATGTCCCGTAAAAGTACGCGTAAATTCTCTCGCGTCGCTCCCCGCGCGCGGGAAATCTCCCCGTGGGCCGTGAAAACGCGGCGGTGCGGCAAGCGGCGGCACCCTCGCGGGACGGGGGAATTATTCACACGGTTGTAAAGAAAACGTAACCGGATGGTAATACACCGCCCGTAGTTTCGCGGCAGAAAACGATAACATCATGAAAAACGACACGCGGGCTACCGCCCTCCTTCTTCTCTTCCTCCTCTCCTCGAGCATCGCGGCAATCGCCGGCACGGTTGACCCGCCGTCCGTCGTCGAGGGGCGCGTGAGCGATGCTTCCACCGGCGAGCCTCTTTCCGGCGTCACCGTCCTGCTCAAGGGCGCGGGCCGCGGCGCCGTCACCGACGCGGGCGGGCACTACCGCGTGGGGGGCGTCGAGGGCGATTCCTGCACGCTCGCCATCAGTTACATCTCTTACAAGAGCGTGGAGCGGCGCGTCGCCCTCGGCGGCGGGGTCGCCCGTCTCGACATCGCGCTCGAGAGCCGCGCGACGGCAATCGACGAGGTCATCGTCACGGCCAAGGCCCGTCGCGACACGGAGAGGGGCATGATCAACACGATCCGCCGCATGAGCGGCGTCGCCAGCGGCGTCTCCTCCGCGCAGATCGCCAGGACGCCCGACCGCCTCGCTTCCGACGTCATGCGCCGCGTGGCCGGCGTCACGGTCATCGAGGACCGGTTCATCGTCGCCCGCGGCCTTCCGGCACGTTACAACGCCACGTGGATTAACGGCATGACCCTCCCCACGGAGGGCGACGGGCGCGCCTTCCCGTTCGATCTCGTTCCGGGGAGCCAGGTAGACCACCTGATCGTCTACAAGTCGCCGTCGCCGGACATCCCCGCCGACTTCTCGGGCGCGTTCGTCCGCGTCATCACCCGCGGTGTTCCCGCCGGGAATCGCCTCGAGATCGGCGTCGCCACCGGCATGAACGCCCGCTCCGGCTTTCGCGACTCCCGCTACAACCCCGGCAGCGCCACGGACTTCCTCGGTTTCGACGGCGGCAAGCGCTCCCTGCACGGGGACTTCCCCGCCCACCTGGGGAGCGTCACCGACCCGGGCACGCTCACCCGCCTCACGCGCGAGGGCTTCAACCGCGACTGGCGGGTCAAGCAATCCGCGACGCCCCCCGACGCGCGTCTCTCCTTCCTCCTCGCCCGGCGGTTCGAGGGCAGGCTCGGCGAGGCGGGGAACATCACCGCCATCACGTACAGCCTCTCGTCCACGCGCGTGACCGGCATGAAGAACGCCCGCTACGGCATCTACTCCGCCGCCGCCGACGCCCCCGTCTACCTCGACGACTACGTCGACAACCGCTACTCGCGAGACGCCCGCGCGGGTATCCTTCACGACTGGACGTGGCGCCCCGCGGCGGGACACCGCGTCGAGTGGAAGAACATCCTCAACGTCCTCGGCAATAACCGCCTCACCGAGCGTGCCGGGATCAAGGACATCAGCAGCATGTACTACCGCGTCCAGACCGAGGCCCGCTACACCTCGCGCGTCGCCCTCGCCAGCCAGCTCGCCGGCAGCCACGACACGCGTCCCGGCGAGCGCCTCGCGTGGGAAGCCGGCTACTCCATCGCCACGCGCGACGAGCCCGACCGCCGCGTCATCACCTACCACGAGGGAATCGGCTCCGCCGCCGACATCCCCACCGTCGTCCCCGTCAACGAGAGCATCACCCGCTACTTCCAGCACTCGCGCGATCACGGCGTCACCGCCCGCGTCGACTACACCCGCTCCCCCCGCGCCATCGCCCTCCAGGCCGGCATCCTCGCCGAACTACGCGCCCGCGCGCTCGCCCCCCGCGAATTCATCTACCGCTACGACAAGCTCTCCCCCGACGAGCGCCAGCAATACCTCCGCCTCCCCTTCGCCGAAATGCTCCAGGATCAATACCTCGCCGCCGACAAGGTATACATCGACGAGATCACCCGCAAAACCAGCGCCTTCTCCGCCAACACCTCCCTCCTCGCCGCGTACGCCGCCGTCGAGATCGAGCGCGGCATCTTCAGCGCCCGCGCCGGCGCCCGCCTCGAACACTACAGCGTCCGCCTCTCCCGCGACCGCTCCGACGCCCCCGGCCTCATCCTCGCCACCACCCGCCGCGACCGCCACGCCGGCCTCTTCCCCTCCGTCAGCGCCCGCGTCGCCCGCGGCAAACACCAGACGCGCCTCGCCTACGGCCGCTCCATCAACCGCCCCGACCCGCGCGAAATCTCCCCCACCGTCTACCAGGACTTCGACCTCTTCGCCGAGATCGGCGGCAACGAAAACCTCCGCCACGCCACCATCGACAACCTCGACCTCCGCCACGAGTACTACCCCTCCCCCTCCGGCGTCGTCAGCCTCGCCCTCTTCTACAAACGCTTCCGCCACCCCATCGAGTGGACATTCGTCGACATGGGAGGCTCCCTCCGCTACAACCACGAAAACGCCCGCGCCGCCGTCAGCCGCGGCATCGAAATCGACGCCCGCGAACGATTCGGCAACATCACCGCCCTCCTCAACGTCGCCTGGATCAAAAGCAACGTCCGCTTCGACCCCGGCGAAGTCGTCGCCGAACCCGACCGCCCCATGCAAGGACAATCCCCCTACGTCATCAACGCCGGCATCTTCCACGAAAAAAACGGCCTCAACCTCTCCCTCCTCTACAACCGCGTCGGCAAACGCGTCATCGGACTCGGAAAATCAAACAGCGTCCTCCCCGACGTCAACACCCTCATCCCGGACTCCTACGAAATGCCCCGCGACCTCCTCGACGCCAGCGCCCGCCTACGCGCCGGACGCCTCGAGCTAAACCTCGCCGTCAAGGACATCCTTTCCGCCCCCGTCGTCTACAAACAATTCCCCCGCTTCACGAGCGGAGGCAACACGTACCGGCGCGAGCAAGTCACCCGATCGTACCGGCCCGGCTGCACCGTCAGCGCGGGCATCACCTTAATAATAGAGTAACACCAAAAACCAATTAAAATGAAAGCAAACCACATCCTCATCGTCGCCGCGATCCTCGCGTGCACCCTCGTCGCCTGCAGCGACAACAACGACAAAAACGACGACACCCCCGTCCCCCAAACCCTCGACCTCGGCGACGGCTCGACCGACAACTTCGAGATCACCGCCAACACCACCCTCCTCTACCCCAACACCTACAACCTCCGGGGCTTCGTCTACGTCCCCGCCGGCGTCACCCTCACCATCGAACCCGGCGTCATCATCAAAGGCGAAAAAGCCACCCGCGGCACCCTCGTCATCGAACGCGGCGGGAAAATCAACGCCCGCGGCACCCGCGAACGCCCCATCATCTTCACCTCCGCCGCCGCCCCCGGCCACCGTGCCCCCGGCGACTGGGGCGGACTGATCATCCTCGGAAAAGCCCCCAACAACATGGGCGAACAAACCATCGAGGGCGGCGTCCGCTCCAACCACGGCGGCAACGACCCCGCCGACAACTCCGGCGTCCTCAGCTACCTCCGCGTCGAATTCGCCGGCATCGAATACTCCCCCGACAACGAAATCAACGGCATCACCCTCGGCTCCGTCGGCTCCGGCACCACCATCGACCACGTCCAGGTATCCCGCTCCGGCGACGACGCCTTCGAGTGGTTCGGCGGCACCGTCAACGCCCGCTACCTCGTCGCCGACGGCACCTGGGACGACGACTTCGACACCGACAACGGCTTCTCCGGCAACATACAATTCGCCGTCAGCATCCGCGACCCGCTCGTCGGCGACAAATCCGCCTCCAACGCCCTCGAATCCGACAACAACGCCAACGCCTCCGCCACCCCCGGCAACTACACCCGGCCCGTCTTCGCCAACCTCACCCTCCTCGGCCCCGTCGTCAACCCCGCCGCCTACACCGACCAGGCCGGCGTCAACGGCAGCACCACCGGCGCCCGCTTCCAGGCAGCCTTCCACCTCCGGCGCAACACCCAATTAAGCCTCTTCAACTCTCTCGCCGCCGCCTACCCCATCGGCCTCATCATCGAAAACGACAAGGGATCCACCACCCGCCAGTGGGCCACCGACGGGCTACTCAACGTCAACAACTGCTTCATCGCCGGAATGGTAAAAAACTTCCAGGACGCCCAGGCATGGGCCAACAACTCCCAGTGGAACGACGACGACCCCGGCACCTTCGCCAACGCCTACTTCACGCGCGACGGCGGCGGCAACCGCGTCCTCGCGTCGCTCGCCGACCTCCACCTCGCCGGCAACCCCTTCAGCCTCTCCACCCTCGCCCTCTTCCCCGCCGCCGGTAGCCCGCTCGTCGCCGACGGTGCCGCCGCGTGGACGCACCCGCTCGTCACCTCGGGATTCGAAAAAGTACCCTACGCCGGCGCATTCGGCCCCAACGAAACCGCCGAATCCAACTGGATGACCGGGTGGGTCAACTTCGACCCCCAGAACACCGTCTACTAAACCCCTCACCACGACAACGGTAACCCGCTCGACACCAACGACACCCCCGGCAACAATAACGACGCCCCCGACAACAACAACGACGCCCGCGACACCCTCGCGGGCGTCCTTCATTCAACCAGGAGCATCCCACGCGTGATTTTAGTCGACTAAAACCCAATTTCGGACGACTGAAATCCAATTTCGTACGACTGAAACCCAATTTCGTACGACTGAAATCCAATTTCGTACGACTGAAACCCAATTTCGTACGACTGAAATCCAATTTTGTACGACTGAAATCTAATTTCGTACGACTGAAATCCAATTTCGGACGACTGAAATCCAATTATTGTTGACTAAAACTCAATTATTGTTGACTAAAATCCAGTTTCGGACGACTAAAACTCAATTATTGTTGACTAAAATCCAGTTTCGGACGACTAAAACTCAATTATTGTTGACTAAAATCCAATTATTGTTGACTAAAATCCAATTATTGACGACTAAAACTCAATTATTGGCGCCAATAATTCGGTTATTGACGCCAATAATCCAGTTATTGACGACTAAAATCGAGTCCCTGTCAACAAAAAAACGGCTCCCGTCGCCGGGAAACCACCGCGGGACACCTTAATCCATCATCAGGTTCATGTAAGGAGGGTGAAGGGCGTCGGCACGCGCGAAAAAGGCGGTCAACCTCTCGATATCCATCTCCTGCACCGGCGAGTTGGCATACCGTCTCACACGACGCGCGCCCCCGTCCTCGATCAGGAAATCACAAGAATTCGCGGGGATCACCCCGTCCGTGACACGGAAAAGACGGCGCGCGAAAGGGAACGCCGCCGCGTAAAGCCGGGCAACCGTCGCGACATCCAGCACGCGCGCCATGCCGTAAGGGCGCGACGCGACGCCGCCGCCCGTCACCCCGAGCCACTCCCGCGCGTACCCCGGCCAGCGAGCGGCAACCGCCGCCGAGAGCGCCACGCGCGCCGCGGGAGTATCGAACGCCGACTCCTTCACGACGACCTTCCCGGCGTCGGGCACGGCAAGCGCGATCCCCTCGATAGCGCCGCCCGGCGAGAGAGCGGCGAAAATCGCGCCACCCGACAAGAACAACTCCGAGGCAACGGCGGCGAAATCCGCGTCGTCGTGCAACACGCGCAACCCGCCGGCGGGAACGCGCGACGAAAGGAAAGCGAACGCCTCGCCGGCGGTAGCCTCGCGCGTCGGGGGAAGCGACGCGTCGGGCCGCGGGTCATCCCGCTCCTCGACGACGGCAAGATCAAAAACGGCGGAGAAACCCGCGCGACGGTAAAAGTCAAAAAGACCCGCGCCGGCGGGCACCAGCGCGGCAAGAGCGAAACCCGACGCCCGCGCGTCCACGAGCGACGACGCGACAAGGCGCGTCATGATCCCCCGACCGCGGTACCCCGCCCGCGTGCACGCGCCGGCAACGTAAGCCAGGCCAACACGACGACCGTGAACGACGGCCACGTACGGGACCAAGAGTAACGAGGCCACGACACGGCCACCCTCGCGGTGAACACGCGCGCGCCACGGGCGCCACTTGGCAGAAAAATAAAGAGCGGTGAAACCCGGCGTCACGTCAAAACACTCGTGCCACAGGTCGAGAACCTCCTCGCGGGTAGAATCTATCATAATATCGCGTTTTTCCCGCGAAGATAATCAACCGGGGACTACCCCGCGCGCGCCGCGTCACGAGAAAAACAAGCGGGCCAGAAACGCGCAACCCTCGGCGTCGGCGAGCGACTCGTGACGGAAACGCGAAACGTGACCGAAGTAAGCGCAAACCGTGTGAAGGCGATGGTTACGCAACCAGGGAACGCGCCCCGCCGCCGTGCGGTACGTGCAATGAAACTCGTGGCCGTGGTAAACGAGACCGTAGAAAGCGTGAACGGAACGAAGGCAATCCTGCTCGAAAGCGCTGTTATGCGCCACCATAGGAAGATCGTGCACCACGTCGCGGATCTCCTCCCAGACCAGGGGAAAGTCGCGCGCGACACCGGTATCGTTGTCCCCCAGCCCGTGAACGCGCGTCGCCCACGCGCTATAATGCCCCGGGACGGGACGAACGAGACGGTAAAGACGATCCGTGACGTGCCAGTCACGCACGACAACAACACCAATACTGCAAATGCTGGCACGATGCATGTTTGCCATCTCAAAATCGACGGCAGCGAAGTTTTTCGCGATAAATCTTTTCTTCATAATGATAAAATTTAAACTCGCGAAAATACCAGCAACCGCCCTCGTGGAAACACCCCTGCCCGATTACCCGTCCCGTGTAAACATTACCCGTCAAAACTCGAATATCGTCACGCCCGTGACCTCCCCGTCGCCTCCCCGTGCACGCGCGCCCCGGCCTCCCTCCCCCGCCCCCCGCGAAAAGATGCCTTAACGGGAGCGCGTTCCCTCGCCGCGCGTTATTCCCTCGATTTTTTTTCTCGCGAGGAGAGCGCCCCGCTTGACAATCTCGAAAAACATCTATATCTTTGTCGTGATAAAAGAAACAAAGCAATGGCAGAACAAAATATAATTATAAGCGAACTGGACTACAAGGTCGGACGATTGATGGAATCGTACAAGACCTCGCGAGAACAGAAACGCGACCTGGAAGAAGAAGTATCGCGGCTCCAACGGCAAGCACGCGCCCTGGAGAACGAGGTACAACGGCTGAACGAGGAGATCAAAACGTTAAGAGTCTCCAGCGCCATCTCGACGGGGAAAGGAGGCCCCGGGGCACGGGCGCGAATCGGTCAGCTCGCGCGGGAAATTGACAAGTGTATAGCTCTTTTAAATAATTGACGATGGGTGAGGATATGCTTTCCATGACACTATCTATCGGGGGGCTGAAGTGCTCCGTGACCGAGCCTCGAACGGAGGAGTGGATATTCAGGGAAGCAACCAGGATGATTAACGATAAAATCGCCCGGTACCGGGAGAAACACGTGCAAATGGATCCATACCGCCTGTTGGCTTACGTGACAATAGACCTTACCACAAGCCTGATCGAGGAAAAACGGTCAAACGACGTGGAACCACTCCTGGAACGCGTCCGCGAGATAAACCGGAGATTGGGTAGCGTCTTGAAAGAGTAAACGGAATAGCGTTCTTTGAATAAGAAATAGTACACCCGCATTATTTCGAACTTAATTGGAAACTCAACATTTCGCTAATTAGAGTGAAGCTTTGCCGGCACAAGATAGGCCTCAACCCCACGGGGTTCCCTCGGGACAGTGGACATCTGAATTCGGCGGCAGCTCTACCCGTGTCTGACAGGGGTTTTATTAACAAGAGATAGTGCGGGCTTTTTTTATAACCAACATCACACATGAAATATATAATTAAATTTTACATCGAATGGATACAATAAGCATCATCACGGGAAGCGTCGCGTTGGCCGTGGGGCTGGTCTTCGGCTACTTGCTCCTGCGGATAACCCTAAAGCATCGCGCCCAAAACATCATAAAGGAGGCAGAAGCCGAAGCCGAAGTCATCAAAAGAGACAAGATTTTACAAGCCAAAGAAAAATACCTGCAATTCAAGGCAGAATACGAGAAACAGGTGAACGCCAGAAATAGCAAACTCCTCCTCACCGAAAACAAGTTGAAACAACGAGAAACCGACCTGGCACGGAAATTCGAAGAAGCACAACGAAAAATCAGGGAAGTGGAAGCGCAGGCCGAAACCGTCGAGGTACAAAAAGAAATCCTCGAAAGAAAACACAACGAACTGGACAAACTGAAGAAACAACATATCGAGCACCTGGAAACCATCTCCAGCATGTCGGCCAGCGAGGCCAAGGAAAACCTGATCAACTCCCTGAAAGAGGAGGCCGAAACCGAGGCCATCTCCTACGTGAACGAGATCATGGAAGAGGCCAAGATGACGGCCAATCAAGAGGCAAAAAAAATAGTCGTGAAAACCATTCAACGGGTAGCCACCGAAACAGCCATCGAGAATGCCGTCTCCATTTTCCACATCGAATCGGACGAGATCAAGGGACGCATCATCGGGAGAGAAGGGCGAAACATCAGGACACTGGAATCCGTCACCGGCGTGGAAATCATCGTCGACGACACCCCGGAAGCCATCGTGCTCTCCGGTTTCGACCCGGTACGCCGGGAGATCGCCCGCCTGGCGCTGCACCAGCTCGTGATCGACGGGCGCATCCACCCGGCCCGCATCGAAGAAATCGTGAACAAGGTAAAGAAGCAGGTCGAGGAAGAAATCGTGGAAACCGGGAAACGAACAACCATCGACCTGGGTATCCACGGCTTGCACCCCGAGCTGATCCGGTTAGTAGGGAAGATGAAATACCGCTCGTCATACGGGCAAAACCTCCTGCAACACGCCCGCGAAACAGCCAACTTGTGTGCGATCATGGCCTCCGAGCTGGGATTAAACGCCAAAAAAGCCAAACGTGCCGGGCTACTGCACGACATCGGCAAGGTACCCGATGATGAACCCGAATTGCCGCACGCCATCCTGGGAATGAGATTAGCAGAAAAATACAAGGAAAAACCCGACGTCTGCAACGCCATCGGCGCCCACCACGAGGAGATTGAAATGACCACGTTGATCGCGCCGATCGTGCAAGCCTGCGACGCCATCTCCGGGGCGCGGCCGGGAGCGCGGCGAGAAGTCGTGGAGTCCTACATCAAACGGCTAAAGGAGATGGAAGACCTGGCGCTCTCCTACAACGGCGTGGTCAAGACCTACGCCATCCAGGCCGGTCGCGAGCTAAGAGTCGTCGTGGGAAGTGAAAAAATCTCCGACACCGAGGCCGAGAAAATCTCCTGCGACATCGCCAAGCGCATCCAGGACGAGATGACCTACCCCGGGCAAGTAAAAGTGACGGTCATCCGCGAAACGCGGGCCATCAGCTACGCCAAATGAGAAAACTCCCGCGGGGAAAGCACGCGCGAGACGCGAAGATTCACCCGTGAAAAAACCGCCATCATCCCATTCTAAAGCATGACCACGATAAAATCATCCGAACTCATCACGAACAGTGACGGCTCCATCTTCCACCTGCACCTCCACCCGGGCGAGATCGCGGGGAAGGTCATACTGGTAGGTGATCCCGGTCGCGTGGAGATCATCGCCGGTCATTTCGACCGCGTGGAACTGCGGCGGGCCAACCGTGAATTTCACGCGATCACCGGCGTCTACCGCGGCCAGCGCCTGTCGGTACTCTCCACCGGAATCGGCACGGACAACGTCGACATCGTCATGAACGAGTTAGACGCGCTGGTAAACATCGACCTGGCCACGAGAAAAATCCGGGAGACAAGACAAACATTAGACATCGTACGGGTCGGCACGTCGGGCGTCATCCAGCCCGACGTGCCGCCCGGCGCCTTCATACTCACCGAGACAAGCATCGGGTTAGACGGCGTGCTCCGCTACTACAAGGGGCACGAGCACGCGAGAGACACCGGGATAGAAACGGCCTTCATCGAGCAATGCCGCTGGCCCGCCGACCTGGCCCGTCCCTACGCCGTGCACTCCTCGCCGTCGCTCGTCGAGCGGTTACACGTCGAGGGAATCACCCACAAGGGAATCACCCTCACGGCAAATGGCTTCTACGGCCCGCAGGGGCGCGTCCTCCGCCTGCCGCTACAAGAAGAAAACGCCAACGAACGCGTCGCCCGCTTCGCCTACCGGGGCGCGCGCGTCGTGAACTACGAGATGGAAAGCGCGGCCATCGCCGGCCTCGCCGCCTTAATGGGCCACCGGGCCGTCGCCATCTGCCTGGCCATCGTCAACCGGGCCACCGGGGAAACCCTCCCCGATCGCGCCACCCGCGTGGAACAGCTGGTCGCGTACACCCTCGAACAACTCACCCGCCAACCCCAAAACCCCTTATCATGATACAGCGAAAACAAACCCTCTACCTCCTGCTCGTGACCATCCTGGTCACCCTCCCGCTCATCTTCTCCTTCGCCCGAATCCCGCTCCTCGACGGCTTCCGCTCGTTATCCGGCGGGGCAACAGGCGAGACAGGCGAGGCGGGCCACCTCGCCCGCTTCTACAAACTCCTCGACACGGCCGCCCTGACGGCATGGTGCGGCTTCATGATCGTCCTGCCCGTCATCGCGATCCTCGCCTACAAGAAACGCCGCCTGCAACGCCGTCTCTGCATCGCGGAGACCGCGCTCCTGCTGGCCGCCATCCTCTTCGGGTGGATCGCCGGGCCATACCGGACGGCGGAGGGCCTCCTTTCCCCCGGCTTCATCCTCCTCGCGGCCTGCACGCTCCTCGTCCTGCTGGCCATCCGGGGGATCAACAAAGACATCAACCTGCTGAAATCATACGACAGAATCAGATAAAACACGAAAAAAATGAAAAACAAACATCTACTCCTCACCTGTACCCTGGCTTGCCTCGGCCTTCACGGCATGGCTTGCACCAACTTCCTGTTCACGAGAGGAGCCACCAGGGACGGCTCCACGATGATCACCTACGCCGCCGACTCGCACGCCCTCTACGGCGAACTCTACCACTGGCCGGCGAGAGAATGGCCCGCCGGCAGCATGGTAGACGTCTACGAGTGGGACACCGGCAAGTACATGGGCCAAATCCCGCAAGTTGCCCGCACCTACAACGTCATCGGCAACATGAACGAACACCAGTTAGCCATCGGGGAAACCACCTTCGGCGGGCGCGAAGAACTCGCGCGCCAGGAAGGGGCCATCATCGACTACGGCAGCGCCATCTACCTCACCCTCCAGCGCGCCAAGACTGCCCGCGAAGCCATCGTCGTGATGACCGACCTCTTCACCCGATACGGCTGGGCCAGCAGCGGCGAATCCCTCTCCATCAGTGACCCCCACGAGGTATGGATACTCGAAATCATCGGCAAGGGAGAAGGAGAAAAAGGCGCCGTCTGGGTGGCACGGATGATCCCCGACGGCTACGTCTCGGCGCACGCCAACCAGGCACGCGTCACCACCTTCCCCCTCGAGGGACGCACCTCCATCTCCTCGGAGAACATCCATAAAATACACGACCCGGACATCACCACCGTCTACGCCAAGGACGTGATCTCCTTCGCCAAGGAAAAAGGATTCTACCCGAAAGACGCAAAAAACGGCGACTTCAGTTTCTCCGACACCTACAACCCCGTTGACTTCAGCGGCGCGCGTGCCTGCGAGATCCGCGTCTGGGCCTTCTTCAACGCCATCTCCAAGAACATGCAGCAGCACTTCGGGTACGCCAGCGGGCGCGACATCCGGCGCGACGCCAAGGGGTACGCCACCAACAGAATGCCCCTCTGGATCAAACCGGACAGGAAGATCGACCCGCTCGAGGTCATGGACTTCATGCGCGACCACCTCGAGGGCACCGAGCTTGACATGCGACGCGACGTCGGCGCCGGCCCCTACGAGTGGCCCTACCGCTGGAGGCCGATGCACTTCACCGTCGACAGCGTCGAGTACGTGCACGAGCGCGCCACGGCAACCCAGCAAACCGCCTTCTCCTTCGTCGCGCAATCCCGCGCGTGGCTGCCCGACGAGATCGGCGGAATCCTCTGGTTTAGCGTGGACGACGCCGCCAGTGCCGTCTACTTCCCCATGTACACCGCCGCCACGCGCGTACCGGCGTCGTTCGCCGTCGGAAACGGCAACATGATGTCCTTCACCAACGAGGCAGCCTTCTGGGTTTTCAACCAGGTGAGCAACTTCGCTTACACGCGGTACAACGTCATCCACCCCGAAATACGAGGGAAACAGAAAAAGCTGGAACAGCATTACCTCGCCAGCGTCCAGCAAATCGACGCCGGGGCAAAGGAGATGATCGCCCGCGACAGGGAGCAAGCCATCGCTTTCCTCACCGATTTTTCTTGCCAGACCGCCGACGCGCTCGTCGCGACGTGGAGGGATTTCCACGGGTATCTCTTCTGCAAGTTCATGGACGGCAATATCAAGACTGCCGTCCCCGGGGCGAAGAAGCCGAAGGTCGAGCAACCGCCCCTCCCCGAATGGTATCTCCGCATGATCGTCGATCAAACCGGCGACAAGCTGAAGGTGCACGACAAAAAATAATCACGCGTGCCCTTGATCGATTGACGCCCGTTTTATACCTTTGCCGGCCAAACAAAAACGTGCGAAGTCTCTTACCGCGTGGCCGGCAATACCTCGTTCGATAAACAAACATTAAAATTGAAAACAATGGACTTAATCAAGATTGCAGAGGAAGCTTTTGCAAACGAAAACAAGGTTGATCTCCCCGCTTTCAGCGCGGGGGATACCATCAGCGTGCATTACAGGATTATCGAGGGGAGCAAGGAACGCGTGCAGGTGTTCAAGGGGGTCGTGATTCAGATCAAGGGGCACGGCGTCACGAAGACGTTTACCGTCCGCAAGATGTCCGGGAATGTCGGCGTCGAACGCGTGATTCCTCTCTATTCCCCGTTTATTAAGGCGATCGAGGTGAATAAGAGAGGCGTCGTCAGGCAGGCAAGGATTTATTATTTCCGGAAGCTTACCGGCAAAAGAGCCAAGATCAAGGAAAGAAGGTCGTAAGTCTCCCCCACTCCGCCTACCCCACTACACGAAAAACATACCCCGAAAGTAAACCAACTTCCGGGGTATTTTCATCCTCCTCCCACACGTGCCTAACCAGGCAAGGGGGAAAATGGTTTCCCCCCTGCACCCCCCTCCAGCCCGTAGCACGGGCAGGCATTAAGCTGGCCGGGCGTGACGAGGGAACGTGATGAACGGAAATAAAGCTTCCGTTAGCGAGGCAACAGGCGGC
>JAIRKS010000005.1 GCA_031259905.1 Odoribacteraceae bacterium | reverse complement strand
AGTTGAATTCCCTCCGTCGGGAGCTCCCGACGGTCTCCCGACAACTGTACCGGCTCCGTCGGGAGCTTCCCGACGGTCTCCCGACAACTGTACCGGCTCCGTCGGGAGCTCCCGACGGTCTCCCGACGGTTGAATTCCTTCCGTCGGGAAGCTCCCGCGAGCCTGCACGGGGGCGAGCTGACGGTTTCGGGAATTCCCGGCGGCGTTCCCGGCGCGGCGGTAAATCCCTCCGGGAGTCTCCCGACGCCGCGCGGGGAGGTGGCCGGTCTTTAACGGCGAACCGCGCCGGGACAAGTCCCGACGCGGTTTTCTCGCGCGTGTGTATCCCGTCACGCGGGGGAGCGAGCGATGACGGTCACGACCGGTTATCCTCCCAGAGCAAGGTGATTTTAAACTCGAAGTCACCCAGGTCGCTCGCGTCGTTGCTCAGGTCAGACGATTGTATGTAGAACGTGATCTGTCCCGGGGCGATGTCGAAGCTGATCGTCCGCGTGTAAGAGCGGTTCTGGTACGGGATGCTCTCGACGAAGGGGAGGTTTTTCAGCACCTCGTACTCGCCGTTGGCGTCCCGTTCGATGATGAAGACGCCTCCCTGCACGGAGCCTTTCTCGTAGATCGCCTGTCCGAGTTCGGGGTAGTTGATGACGCGCTCGTAGCGGTTGTAGGCCGTGTTCCACGTCCAGTCGCGCTGTTTTACCTGGAAGAACGCCGTTTCGATCTCCGTTTCGTTCTCGAGCGTGCATCCTGCCGTTCCCGCCGCGAGGGCGAGGATCAGGCACTGTTTAATCCATTTGTTTTTCATGTGCGGTTGTTTTTGTTTTTAATCACCAGCAAATCTACTCGTTTCGCGGCACGATTCCAAGCGGGCGCGCGTGCCGGGAAAAATAACGCGTGCCGGGCGGCGACCCTGGCGCGCGTTCACCAGATCTCCGCCCGTCGTCCCTCCGGCAGGTATAGCGGCGCGTCCGCCGTCACGCGGAAGGCCTCGTACCACGCCGCCACGTGCGGGAGCGCCCCGTTGACGCGCCAGCGCCCCAGCGAGTGAGGATCGGAGCGGGTCAGCACGCGTACCTGCTCGTCGCGGATGTTCGCGGCCCACAGGGTGGCGTAGGCGAGGAAGAAGCGCTGCTCCGGCGAGAATCCCTCTTTTTCTCCCGGCGGACGCGCGGCGGAGGCGCGTTGCAGGGCGGTGTACGCGACCTGTATCCCGCCGAGGTCGGCGATGTTCTCGCCGAGGGTCAGCTCGCCGTTCGCGTGCAAGCCGGGCAGCACCTCGATCGCGTTGAAGTGCTCCACCAGCACCCGCGCGCGGGCCTCGAAGCGCTCGGCGTCGCCGGGCGTCCACCAGTCATTGAGGTTGCCGTCCTTGTCGAACTGCCGCCCCTGGTCGTCGAACCCGTGGGTCATCTCGTGGCCGATCACCACGCCGATCGCGCCGTGGTTGAACGCGTCGTCGGCCTGCATGTCGAAGAAGGGGTATTGCAGGATGCCGGCGGGGAAACAGATCTCGTTCGTCGCCGGGTTATAATAGGCGTTCACGGTCTGCGGGGTCATCAGCCACTCGTCCCTGTCGACCGGCTTGCCCGCCTTCGAGAGCATGTAGTCGTGCTCGAACGCGTTGGCGCGGGCGATGTTCTGCCAGTAGGAGTCGCGTTTTATGTCGAGCGCGGAGTAATCCCGCCACGCGTCGGGATAGCCCACCTTCACGCGGATCGCGTCGAGCTTTTCGAGGGCTTTCTCCTTGGTGGCGGCGCTCATCCAGCCGAGTTGCCTGATCCTGTCGCCGAGGGCATCCCGCAGGTCGCCTACCAGCACGAGCATCCGCGCCTTCGCTGCCGGGGGGAAGTGGCGCTCGACGTATAGCTTGCCGACGATCTCCCCCAGGACGTTGTCGACCGTGGCGACGGAACGCTTCCAGCGCGGCTGGTCGTGTTGTTTACCGGAGAGCGTCTTGCCGTGGAAGTCGAAGTCGCGCGCCCGGATCTCGTCGCTCAGGTACGGCGCGGCGGCGTCGAGCACCTGCCATTGCAGGTACGATTTCTGCACCTCCAGGTCAACCTCGTTGAAGATCGCCGCGCACGCGCGGAGCGCTGCCGGTTGCGCCGCGTTCAACTCCTGCAGGCCGGGCAGTCCCAGCGCGGTGAAGTAGGCGCGCCAGTCGAACCCCGGCGCTTCCCGCTGCAGCTCCTCCACCGTCATCTTGTTGTAATTCGCCCGCGGGTCGCGCAGCTCCGTGGCGCTCCGGGAGGCCGTGGCGAGGCGTGTCTCGATCTCCAGCACGCGGGCGGCCGACGTCGCCGACTCCCTGTCGCCCTGTCCCGCCAGCCGGAACATGCCGGCGACGTGCTCGCGGAACGCTTCCCGTATCTTGAGCGAGTGCTCGTCCTCGTCGAGGTAGTACTCCCGCTCGCCGAGGCTCAGCCCGCCCTGGTAAGCGTTCACGATGTTTATCTCGCTGTTCATCGCGTCCGCCGCCACCTGCACGCCGAAGTAAGGGGCGTATCCCTGGCGATGCAGGCGTGCCGCGAGGGCCGGTAGCTCGCTCTTCTCGCGCGTCGCCGCCACCTCTTCCAGCGCGGGACGTACCGGAGAGATCCCCTCCCGGTTGAGCTTCGCGCTGTCCATCGCCACGGAGTACAGGTCGCCGATCTTTTGCTCGCCCGTGCCGGCGGGCCACTCCTTGCCGGCCAGCTCCTCGATCATCCCGCGGAGGCGGGCGCGGTTGTCCTCGGCCAGCTGGTCGAACGATCCGAAGCGGGAATACTCTCCCGCCAGCGGGTGGCGCTCCATCCATCCCCCGCAGGCGTACCGGTAGAAGTCCGTCCCCGGCAGCGCCGTCGTGTCTAAGTTCGAGGGGTTGATACCGCTCGTCTCCCCGGCTCTTTTCTCGTTACATCCCATCATCATCGTTACCGCGATGCATGATGCACAAACTTTCTTTTTCATCCTTGATCATTTCTCGTTACGTGAATACACCTTATATATATACATGCTGTCCCCCCGCGTGTCTCCCCGGCGGGACGACGCGAAGATACGATTTCTCCCCCTTCCCTGCCGACGGAAACGGGTAATTCCGCGGGCAAACCAGCGGCAAACCCGCGATGGGAAAGGGAATTCGCCTTGACGTTTCGCGAGTCACCGCGCCCGCGGGAAACAATATTTGTCACCCTCAGGGGCGCGCCACTAAAAAACATCTCCCGCGAAAAGTTAAATGATGAGAAATATACCGGTGGAAGTTTTAACAAAGTTTATCGTTCAAATTCGTTCCGTGTTTGGCTCGTTATAATAAAATGAATATCTTTGCTCCTGGATTTCCACCTGTACCATGCCGAAAGGCCACCGTTAGGTTGGGGATCCGTAAATGTGATTTCAATGAGTAACGAATTTTTACAGAGACATGTTTTTAATTTTTTAACTATCAAATTATGAGAAAGACAATCAAATTCAGTCTAATGACCTTGGTGGCTACTTCTTTTATTTTTGGAAGCTGCTACAAGGGAGACATCGATGACCTTGAGGGTAGAGTAACTCAAGTGGAAAAGGACGTAACCGACCTCAAGGGGGTTACGACGGCCCTGCAAAGCGCGATCAATGCAGGAGGGTTAATCACGAATGTGACGGACAACGGGACGCAAATCACGGTCACGTTCTCCGGGAGCATCGCGCCCGTGGTGATTAAACACGGGACAAATGGCGCTACCGGGCCTACCGGCGCTACCGGGCCTACTGGCGCTACTGGGCCTACTGGGGCTACTGGACCCGCCGGTACTAACGGGTATACTCCTTTAGTATACGTCGATGCTTCCGGGTACTGGTGTGTTGCCCCGACAGGGACGAAGGCCTCCGATAACAGCGATCGTCTCCTCGACGCGGCTAACGATCCGATCCCGGCTGCCGGCGTCAAAGGCGATCAAGGCGACAAGGGTGACCAAGGCGACAAGGGCGACCAAGGTGACAAGGGTGACCAAGGCGACACGGGCGCAACGGGTGCTGCCGGCGCTGATGGCGCTGATGGCTACAACGTGCAAGTGACCCAGAGCGGGAACATCGTCACGGTAAGAGTAGTTGACCCGAACAACAGCAACGCCGTGATTAGCACGACGAACATTGTTGCTCCCGTGGTGAACAACTTCACCATCGCGGCAATCACCGATGCTGGCAAGTACTACGAGTTCACGGTGTATGACGTGGATAATGACAAGAACTTCGCCTACCGCTTCGGTAAAGCCAACGTCACGCCGCAAAGCGTGAAGATCCTTTACGCGATTGTCGAGAACGTGGAAGTAGCGCAAAGCTCGTACCTCGTGTTCAGCGTTAGCCCGTCGGACGTGGTGTTCGATGTCAATGACCTGTACATCGACGAGGTCGGC
The DNA here is from genome assembly GCA_031259905.1 of Odoribacteraceae bacterium. Lineage (GTDB taxonomy): Bacteria > Bacteroidota > Bacteroidia > Bacteroidales > Marinifilaceae > JAIRKS01. The sequence goes on along the minus strand of JAIRKS010000005.1, from coordinate 1,762 downwards.
GCAAAGTTCGTGACACGTGCCCTCGATTTCAACGGCGGCGACTATGCCGAGATCATTGCCGTGACCCCGCTGGGTGACTATGCCGATCAAACCGACATCGGGTTGCCGAGAGCCGACTATCTCACCGCGAACGGTGGCGAGTACGTGCTCGAGTTCAAACCGCTTCACCCGGACAAGGGCACGCAAACCGCGAATCTTTCTGGAACCGGTACTTCTGCCGACGCGGATCAAGCTTTTGATCTCGTGCTGGCTTACCAGGATGCTGCATCGCTGAATGCCTCCTACGAGATCGACGCGAGTGTTATTCCTCCCGTTGCCGAGCTTGTTTACACCCGTTCGGTAAACTCCTTCACGTTCACCAACGCGGTAGTCTCCATTGCTACCGGTGACGTGGTAGTAACCCCGGAGACAGCCCTCGTGGATACTTACCTGTATTCCTATGACGTGGAAGGGTTATCGTACAAGTTGATCGTGGATGATACCACGTTCCTTCACGATCCGAGCTACTTGTCGTATCACAGTTACACGCTGGTGACTGCCACGAACAATGGTGGCATGACGGCAACGAGCGTTATCAGCAGCTTGTCAACGTACCTGGATATAGTTGTAGAGGATCTGGACGAGCCTGGAGAGTTGAAAGAGGTCACGTTTACTCCTAAGAGAGCGGCGTACTCGGCGCTTGGCGGTCTTGCCGTGGGTAATGCCATCCACTTCGAGTTCCAGTTAGTAGGTCAAGACCTGGCTGGTGGTACTGCAAACACGAACTCCTTCTTCTTTAAAGTGATCAAGCTTGCTGACGCTTCCTTCACTCCCGAGGCAGCCTGGTTGCCTTCTCTTAATCCTTCCAACCCGACCGCCAAGGAGAAGGTTGCTGACGTTACTGCCGCTATCACTGCCACGGTAGCCACGATGGGATTCTCGGGCGCAGTGACCCCGGTGCCTAACGGCGGAACCATCAAGAAATGGGACGGCGCGGCTTACGTGGAATACACCGGCGACGCGGTAACCGTCACCAATGACGAAACGGAGTCGATCGTAGAGGCTACCGCTTCTGCAGAGCCTGGCGTGTACGAGGTCACGTACAACTTCATCATCGACGGAAGACTGATCGGTATCCCGCAGGAAGTCGAGATCGTGGTTCCCACCTACAACTTGGATTTGTCTGCTGACGGTATTTCCGCTCTCGTTGCAGGTTCGCCGAATTACCTCCAGGTATTCGCCGAGGATGCCACCGCTTACAGTTTCGATGTTTTGTTTGACATTCCCAGCATTGTAGCTGTGGCCCCGACCACGGTAACTGGTGCCTCGTTGTCCTCGACCATTCCGGCATACTACTTCGCGAACGGTGCAACCGTGCTTGGTGGTAACTTGAAGGGCTTGTCGTCCGCGACTGCTGCTCTCGATCCTATCGGCATTGCCGATGCACCGGTCCTCGTTGACCTGTACGTGGCACTCCTGAGCGGCCAGAAACTGTCCGTGGGTATATATGATGGCAGCGGCACCCTTGTTGGTACCGACGGGATCGAAATCGCGTACAGAGAGAACAAGCTGACCGCGATCAATCTTGATCCGTCATTGGTTGCATCGCCTTATGACTACGTGACGATTCAGGGTACCCCCGTGGACATCACCGCTCTTCTCGATAACGTGGAATTCACCTCGCCTGCCGGTCCGGCCAGCACTATTGCCTCGGAGATGGTTTCTACCTACGCAACGATAGTTGCTGACGGGCGCGTTGCTTCCGTGAAGTTCGAGGTTGCCG
>JAIRKS010000099.1 GCA_031259905.1 Odoribacteraceae bacterium | reverse complement strand
CGAGCGCGAGACTATTTTTTCACCTGTTTCTAGCTTGTCGCATGAGTGCGACAGATTTTTGTCACTTGATTCTATTGTTTCGCGCGAGCGCGAGACGATCGTGGAGTAGTACGAAAGTGTTTCGCGCGAGCGCGAGACGACGGCGGAGTAATATAAAAGTGTTTCGCGTGAGCGCGAGACAACAGCGAGACAATCCGAAAGTGTCTCGCGCTTGCGCGAGACAGCAGCGAGGCAATCCGAAAGCGTCTCGCGCTTGCGCGAGACTATTTTGTCACCTGTTTCTAGTCTGTCGCATGAGCGCGACAGATTTTTGTCACTTGATTCTATTGTTTCGCGCGAGCGCGAGACGACGGCGGAGTAATATAAAAGTGTCTCGAACGAGCGCGAGACAACGGCGGAGTAATATAAAAGTGTCTCGAGCGAGCGCGAGACAACGGCGAAGTAATATAAAAGTGTTTCGCGTTAGCGCGAGATAATCGTGAAGTAATATAAAAGTGTCTCGCGCGAGCGCGATATAAAAGCGGGGATGTCCGGCGGTGTCGCGTAGCGCGGGAAGTTCGCGGTGGGGGGCGACGGCACGGGCGCGCGCGGGAAAACGTCGGGGAGCGAGCACAAAAAAAGGGCGAGGCACGTTTGCCTCGCCCTGCCGGGGCACAACTCCCGACAGCGTCACGTTTGCAGTGGCGCTGCCAGGATCATCGTGTCGGTGGCGATGACCAGCTCCTCGTTCGTGTTGATCGACATGACGGTGACCCTCGAGCCGGGGCGCGTCAACACCTTGTCTTTCCCCCTGACGCCGTGGTTCGCGGCGTCGTCGAAGTCGATGCCGAGGTACTGCATCCCTTCGCAGGCGGCGCGGCGGATGTCGTGATCGTTCTCCCCGATGCCGCCCGTGAAGACGACGAGGTCGACGCCGTTGAGCACGGCCGCGTAACTCCCGATGTACTTCTTTACCTGGTAACCCAGCATGTCGAGGGCCAGGCGCGCGTCGCCGGATCCGTCGCGGACGGCTTCCCATAGCTCGCGGCAGTCGGGGGTGAGGCCCGACACCCCGAGGAGGCCCGATCGCTTGTTGACGAGGGCGTTCGCCGCCTCCGCGTCCATCCCCTCGCGCTCGACGAGGTAGAGTAGCGCGCCGGGATCCACGTCGCCCGCGCGGGTGCCCATGATAACGCCGGCGCTGGGCGTGAAGCCCATAGAGGTGTCGACGGAGCGCCCGCGTTCGATAGCCGTGATCGAGGATCCGTTGCCGAGGTGGCAGGTGATGATCTTCTTCTCGCCGATGTCCCAGCCGAGCAGCTCGCACGCGCGACGGGCGACGAAGGCGTGGGAGGTGCCGTGGAAGCCGTAGCGACGGACGCCGTGGCGTCGGCAAAGGGCGAGCGGCAGGCCGTAGGTGTAGGCCTTCGGGGGTAACGTCTGGTGGAAGGATGTGTCGAAGACGGCGACCTGCGGCGTCCCGGGCAGGAGGCTCTCCAGGGCCTCGATGCCGGTGAGGTTCGCGGGGTTGTGGAGCGGGGCCAGCGCGCTGCAGGCGGCGATCTTCTCTTTCACGCCCGCGTCGACGAGGACGCTGCCGGGGAAGTACTCTCCACCGTGCGCGACGCGGTGGCCGACGGCGTGTATGTCGGTCAGGGAGGCGAGCACGCCCGTCGACGAGTCGACGAGAGCCGAGAGGATGAGCTGTATGCCCGCGGCGTGGTCGGGCACGGGGCGCTCGACGACCGACGGCTGGCGCGCGGCGGGCACGTGCGTGAACTTGCCCGCGGGGAGGGCGATCTTGTCGACGATGCCGCGGGCCAGGAGTACCGGCGAGGCGGACATGTCCAGGAGCTGGTACTTGATGGAAGAGCTGCCGCAGTTTAACACGAGGATGTTCATGGGTATCGCGTTTAAGCGTTTTCCTGGTTGGCGGTGATGGCGACGAGGTTCACGATGTCGCTCACGGAGCAACCGCGCGAGAGGTCGTTAACCGGCGCTGCCATACCTTGTAGTACCGGTCCGACGGCCTCCGCCCCGGCGAGGCGTTGCACGAGCTTGTAGGCGATGTTGCCTACCTCGAGGTTCGGGAAGATCAGGACGTTGGCGCGACCGGCTACCGGGCTGCCCGGCGCCTTGCCCGCGCCGACGGAGGGGACGATCGCCGCGTCGGCTTGTAGCTCGCCGTCGATGACGAGGCCCGGCATCATTTCGCGGGCCAGCGCGGTGGCCTTGATGACCTTGTCCGCGAGCGGGTGCCTGGCCGATCCCTTGGTGGAGAAGCTGAGCATGGCCACGCGCGGCTCGATGCCGGCGATGGAACGGGCCGTGCGGGCGGTGGAGACGGCGATCTGCGCCAGCTCTTCCGCCGTGGGGTTGGGGATCACCGCGCAGTCGGCGCACACGATCAAGCCGCGCTCGCCAAACTCCTCTTTGCCCGTCAGCAACAGGAAGGCGCCCGATACCACGGAGATGCCGGGGAGCGTTTTGATGATCTGTAACGCGGGACGCAGCACGTCGCCGGTAGCGTTGCGTGCCCCGGCGACCTCCCCGTCGGCGTCGCCGTTCTTTATCATCAGGACGGCAAGGTACAGGGGATCGAGCACGAGGTCGCGTGCCGCCTCGAGGGTCAGCCCCTTGCCGGCGCGCGCGGAGAGAAGCAGGTCGACGTACGCGTCTTTCTTCGCGTGGCGCGCGGGATCCACGATGGTGGCCTGCTCCACGCGGGAGTACCCGCGCGCGGAGGCCAGGCGCTTTATCTCGACCGGGTCGCCGAGAAGTATGACGCGGGCGATGCCCTCGCCGATGATGATGTCCGCGGCCTCGAGCACGCGGCCCTCGGTGCCTTCCGGGAGCACGATGCGCTTCGCGCGCCCGCGGGCCTGTTCTTTTACTTGATCAAGGAGATTCATAAATAAATAATTATTTGGATTGTACACTTTCGTTATTGCCCCGCGAATGTAGCATTATTTCGCGAATCACGAAGCCGCCCGTGACCGCCCGCGGGACGACGAGCGCGATTCCACGGGATTTTTGCTACATTTGCACCCGTGGGGTAGAAGAACGCCCGCTAAGTTTGAACCTGTAAATAGATAAAGTATGAAATTATTAGAAGGAAAAGTCGCTATCGTCACCGGCGCCTCCCGCGGGATCGGGAAAGCCGTGGCAATGGAGTTTGCCCGCCAGGGTGCCGCCATCGCTTTCACGGATCTTAAACGCGACGATACCGCGAGGGATACCGAGGACGAGATCGCGTCAACGGGCGTGAAGGTGAAAATGTACGCCTCGAACGCCGCCAATCTCGCCGACACGACCGCCACCGTGGAGGAGATCGTCAAGGAGTTCGGCCGCGTCGATATCCTCGTCAACAACGCCGGCATCACGAAGGACGGCCTCCTGATGCGCATGACCGAAGAGCAGTGGGACGCCGTGATTAACGTGAACTTGAAGTCGGTCTTCAACTTCACCAAAATCGTCACCGCCGCGATGCTCCGCCAACGCTCCGGGTCGGTCATCAACATGAGTTCCGTCGTCGGCGTCAGCGGGAACGCGGGGCAAGCGAACTACGCCGCCTCCAAAGCCGGGATCATCGGCTTCACGAAGAGCATCGCCAAGGAGTTAGGCTCGCGTAATATCCGCGTCAACGCTATCGCCCCCGGCTTCATCATCACGGAAATGACCGGGCAACTCCCCGAAGAGGTCCGGAATGAGTGGGCCGCGAAGATACCGCTCAAACGCGGCGGGACGCCCGAAGATATCGCGCGCGTCTGCCTCTTCCTCGCCTCGGACATGTCCGCCTACGTCACCGGACAAACGATAAACGTCTGCGGCGGCATGAATACTTGACGCGTGCCACGCGAAAAATAACCGGGCCGCCTTACCCCGGCTCGAGAACTACTCCTTGATTACTGTCGATAGCACCTGATCGCTATCGACAGTATTGTTTTCCACCACCGGCGGGACGGCCCGCCCGCGTGTCCGATCATTCCCGTGCATTTACTCCTGCCTCTCGTGAAAGCGCGTATTAACGCGAGCGACAGTAAACTTCCCCCCGGAGCCTCACGAATCCCGTCACGAGGACGTGGTCATCCCGCCGCCGCTTTTCCTCTCCCGTCCCACGGGTATCCCGTCGCTCCCGCAAGGATACGCGAGAAGATGAAATTAGATTGTCGCGCCCCCGCGACGGGTATTGTTGCACCCGCGCGAAAAATCCTTGTATCTTTATGTACGCTTTTTCTATTTTTACGGATAATATTCTTATCCGCGGATCCGCTTTACCCTTAATTTTGTGGAGGAACGAAAAGAGTGAGGGAGACACATTCATTACTTATTCACAGGGTAAAACCAAAAATCGGATTTTATGAAAAAAACAACTGCAAACTCTACGAGAACCGGATCGCTTCTTAAACACTGGTTGGGCGCGATCCTCTTCGCGGCGTGTATTGTCGTGCCGTGTAGCGTCGCCGGACAAGACACGCGGAAGGTCTCCGGGACAGTCACGGACGAGAGTAACCTCCCGATGCCCGGCGTGAGCGTGTACGTGAAAACCGCGAAGGGAACCGGGAAGGCAACCGATCTCAACGGGAAATACGAACTGAACGTCCCGGCGGACGCCGTGCTGGTCTTTAGCTTCATCAGCTACAAGGTACAGGAAATCCCCGTGCAAGGGAAGACGGAAATCAACGTCGTGTTGCAAGAGGACATCACGCAGCTCAAGGAAACGGTCATCATCGGCTACCAGACCATCCAGCGAGAGAAATCAACGGCAGCCATCTCCAGCGTCCGCGGCGAGGTGCTGGAGAATATCCCCGTGCCGAGCGTCGAGATGGCGCTGCAGGGGAAAGTCGCCGGGCTGAACGTGCTCAACTTGACTGGAGAGCCGGGCGCGAAGGGAATCGTCACCCTGCGCGGTAACACGAGCATCGCCAACGAATGGTCGCGGAGCACGCCGCTCTACGTCGTCGACGGGATCGTGATGGACATGGCTGACGTAGGGACAATCGACGTCACCGGCACGAACCCGATCGCCGGGGTGAACCCGAACGACATCGAGTCAATCGACGTGCTCAAGGACGCTGCCGCGTCCGCCATCTACGGGGCACGCGCCGCCAACGGGGTTATCATCATCAAAACGAAGACGCCGAAGACAGGCGCGCCACAAGTACGTGTCAACGCGTACGTGGGGCTTTCCATGAGGCCGACGTTACGCTCTACGCTCGTGGGAACAGCCGAACGACGGCTGAAGACACGGTTGCTCTACCAGTACCTCGGCGAGAAGGGCTTCTCCGACATCAATTACTGGATCACGGATAGCCTGAACCCCGCGTTTAATAATAATACCGACTGGCAAGGGATTATCCTCCGCAGGGGGACCATCCGAAACTATGACGCGTCCATCGCCGCGATGGGCCAGAGCATGAGTTATCGCTTCTCCTATAACCATTACAAGGAGGAGGGGGCTATCATCGGCACGGAGTTTAAACGGAATACCGCGTCGCTGTATCTAAACGCGACCCCGTATCGTTTCCTGAATTTCTTGACCAATATTCGTTTCTCGGAGACGGATAGAAAGAAGACGATCGGGGATAACAACGCCTTTGACTCGTGGACGTTCCCCTCGTCGTTTTACAACTTGACCGACGCGGATATCAGTACCCTCCAGGGGCGGAACACGGACCGGCTCGATAATAACTTCGACCGCGACCTGAACGCCAACTTCCAGGTGAATATTGACTTCCTCGAGGGGTTGAAATGGACAACCTCCTACTCTTATAATTATAGGGCGCAGGAGAACGATTACTTCATTCCCTCGTACCTGAATGACGATAACGCGTACGCGTCTGCCGCCACCGCCACGTCGAACCGGTGGGAGATCGAGAACTACTTGCAGTACGGGCGCAACTTTAACGAGACGCACAACGTGTTGTTGCTGGTGGGACAGGGAGCCGAGTATTTCCGCATGCGTTACATTAGCGGGAGCGCGGATTATATCCCCTCGAACTCGATCCGCACGATACAAGGCGCGCTGCCGGAGAACTCGAACATCTACTCCTCGATAGAAGAACGTTCGCGCTTGTCGTGGTTCGCCCGGTTGAACTACGATCTGCACGATCGCTACCTCTTCTCGTTCAACTGGCGCATGGACGGTTCGTCGCGGTTCGGTAAGAATAACCGCTGGGGGCACTTCCCCGCCGTATCGCTGGGGTGGATACTGACGAAGGAGGAATTCTTGCCGCCGGGAGAGGTGCTCGACTTCCTCAAGATCCGCGGGAGCTACGGGATGACGGGGAGCGACCCCGCGCAATTCTACGATGCATACCGGGGAATGACACCTTACCTGAATTATCGCGGATCCAATAACGTCTTTTCGTATAACGGAGAAGCGGGGATCGCTTATAACTTCGGTAGCGCCGTCACCTCGAAAGACCTGAGCTGGGAGGAATCCAAGCAGATGAATCTCGGATCGGAACTTCACCTCTTGAGCAAACGCTTCCGCCTCACGACGGACTACTATATCCGCGACTCGGAGGAGATGATCTTCAACTATTCCCTGCCCGAGACCACCGGTTACACGGAGGCGAAGAATAACCTCGTCGGGGTACGCAACAGCGGCGTGGAGTTTCAACTGAACCTCGACCTACTCCCCTACCAGAGCGATTTCCAGTGGACGATCGACGCGAACATCGCCATCAACAAGAACCAGATCAAGAGCCTCCCGAACGGCAACCGGAGCATCGTCACCGGCGCCGACTGGCAGGAGTTTATCTTGACTGTAGGACGGCCACTATACGAGATCACCGGATGGAAAACCACAGGCATCTACAAGACAAATGACGAGGTGCCCGTCGATCCGCTGACCGGGAAACGCATGACGCACGCGGGAACGAATCCACTTTACTCCACGCAGGTAACCATGCAGGCGGGGGACATCGCGAGCGTCGACCAGAACGGTGACTACGTCATCGACGGCAACGACAAGGTGACGCTCGGTAACCCCGACCCGAAATATTACGGTGGCATCTCGACGATGTTGCGCTGGAAAAATCTCTCGTTACGGGTGTTCTGCAATTACGTCTTCGAGCGCACCTTCTGGAACGGCTTCCTTTCCGACCGGATCAACGGCGGACAGTACTGGAACGGTGAATCGTGGTCGAGAAACTCCGGGCCCGCGCTGGACTTCGGCGGACTGACTTACTTCACCACCGTCGGGCAGAAGGCCGACCTGCCCACGCTCATCGATAGCGGGCACATGGATAACGGGCACGTCGCGCACGACATCTACGTCGACGACGGGAGTTTCTTCCGGGTCAAGAACATCGCGCTGAGCTACGAGTTGCCGCAGAAGTGGCTTGAGAAGTTTAAACTGCAACGCTTCCGCGTGTACGGCTACATGGATAACGTTTACGTCTTCTCGCGGAGCGAGACCTACCCCGACCCGGAGAACATCAGCGCCAATGGCACGGCGACCGGTTCCGAGTACCCGCTGCCGCACAAGTTCACCTTTGGCGCGGAAATCACATTTTAACCTGAAATAAAGAGAGATCATGAAAACATTCAAAACTATACTGTGTATCGCAGCAGCCTTGATGCTGGGCGGGTGTTCCGATTTCTTGGACAGGGAACCCATCAGCGAGGTGGTCGACGAGTTCTACTGGACGAGCCAGGAGGATGCTGAAGCAGCCGTCTCCGGCACTTACGGGTTACTGCGCACTTCGCTGGCGAATCACTCCGCCTATTACGCGTACGGGGACATCGCCGGCACGAATACATTTAGCGCCTATATCTACGAAGATCCGGACTGGGCACAGATCGGCGAGTTCAGGCTGGACTATTCCGTACCGGCCAGCGACCCGAACCGACCGATGAAGCAATTGCGCAATTACCAGCTATTCTACCGGACAATTAACCAGTGCAACCGGGCAATGAAGAAGATCGACGCGATGGATGATGCACTCTTCGAGGAGGGGATGAAAGAGCGGTTGATCGGCGAGTTGTACTTCCTACGCGGGTACTCCTACTTCACGATGTACCGTATCTGGGGCGAGGTACCTGTCGTCACCGTTTCGCCGGACGACCTGATGAACGTCGCGTACGCACCGCGCGCACCGCTAAACGAAGTGGCCGCGTTGATCTACGGCGACCTCGAGGAGGCACTGCAACGCCTGCCCTGGTCGTATGACAACGCGAGCGACTTCACGATCCGGGCCAGCAAGGGGATTGTTTTCGCTACCATCGCGCACATGGCCGCCTGGGACAAGGACTACACGAAGTGCGTCATCGCCTGCGACTCGATCCTCGAATCCCCGCTCTACGCGCTGGAGAGCGTCGCCAAGCTAAAGGACATCTACGAGAACAACTCCAAGGAGTTGATCTTCCAACTCTACTTTAACACCCGCTCGGAGGCGCCGGCGGAGTCATCGGATATTACCTACACGACGGTCTTCTTCCTTGACATCCTCGCGTCGCCCTACCTGACGAATATCTTTAATAATAAAGAGCAAGCGAACAAGCAACTGAACGAAACGCTCCTGAAGAACACCTTCTCCGACACGCTCGACGTGCGCCTCACTACCCTCTTCGGCACTGCCACGGGCGGAAAGATGATATGCACGAAGTACACCGACATTCAGGAGGTAGGCGGAACACAGATCTACATCACGAATAATTACGTGGTGTTCCGTCTTGCTGATATTATGCTCTTGAAGGCGGAGGCGTTGACTGCACAGGGAAAGGGAAGCAGCACGGCGATCTCGTTACTGAACCAGGTGCGCACCCGTGCCGGCTTGCCCGACTTCAACGGGAGCACCTCGCTGCAACGGGCCATTCTCGACGAACGCTTCCGGGAATTGTTCCTCGAGGGACACCGTTTCTTCGACCTTGTGCGCTACTACTATATCACGGGTAGCTCCCTGTTCAACAATATCACGGAGAGCGATATGGCCCGCGGGAAACACTACTGGCCGCTCGACCCTGACCTGTTCAGCGGCAACGATGTGATTCGCCAGACTTCCTTCTGGCAAGGAAAGATTTAACCGAAAAAACATGCACGTATGAAAAAACTACAGCTATTCATCATCGCGGGGATACTCTTCTCCTTCTCCTCTTGCATGCAAGATTACCTGGAGGACGGAGGGGTGCATAACCCGAACGTGGACAAAACACCATACGATTACCTCGTCTCTCATCCCTACCACATGTTCGACTCGATCATCGAGATCATCGACCATTTCGGGTTGAAGAACGAGATGAACGAGGCCGCTACCGTCATCATCCCGACAGACTTCTCCGTCAAAGCCCTGATGACGCAACGTTCCGCCTATCTTGCCCAGTTGCACGGTGACGAGGGATGGGTCTTTAACATGGACTCGCTCAAGTACCAATTCACGGCAGACTCCGTGCGGATCTACTTTTTCCAGGACAAGATCGAGTTGTCCTCCGCTCCCACGACCCCAACGGAGTTCCTCTCTTACGCGGGCGACGGGTCGGGATACGCCGTCTACCGTGCCGAGTCGACGAACTCCGCGGACTGGACGTACAGCAATCGCGACGGTAGCTTTACTCTTGCGTTAGAAACCAAGCCCT
>JAIRKS010000050.1 GCA_031259905.1 Odoribacteraceae bacterium | reverse complement strand
CCTGGGTAGAAACCCGACATCCAGGACCGCATCCCAGCGTCGAGATCATCCGGCGGGGAGATCACGACGACGACCGCGTCGTGCAAGCCATCACGGAAAAGGTGCGCGACATGGCCATCCTCTCCCCCGACCAGCAACAGGAGATCCGCGAAAACGCCGCCGACGTCGCGCGCATCGCCCTTTGGGAAAACCTCGTCGCCTACTACGTGAAAGCATACGAAACCGCGCTATTCACCGTCGGGCAACAAGCCGGGCGATTCATCCCGGAAGACAAAGAGCAACTCGCGTATATCGAGAAACAGCACGCCACGCAATCCCCGGGCTGGGTCAGCGTCATCATCCATCGCTCGCTCCCGGAAAAACTCATCGCCCTCGAGGAACTCGCGCGCAACCTCTGGTGGAGCTGGAACGAGGAGGCCGTCAACCTTTTCAAGAGCATCGACCTCAAGCAATGGATCGCCACGCACAACCCGATCACCATGCTCGACAAAATCTCCCTCACCCGCTACAAGGAACTCGAGGAAGACGCCGCGTTTATCGAACAACTCGGCTCCGTGCACGCGCGCTTCATCGCCTACATGGAACAGAAAGCCAACATGGCCTCCCCTTCCATCGCCTACTTCAGCATGGAATACGGCCTGCACTCCTCCCTCAAAATATACTCCGGGGGACTTGGCGTCCTCGCCGGGGATTACCTCAAGGAGGCCAGCGACAAGGGTGTCAAGATCACCGGCATCGGCCTGCTCTACCGCTACGGCTACTTCACGCAAAAGTTCTCCGCCGCCGGAAACCAGGAAGCCGCCTACGAGGCACAAGACTTCTCCAAAATAGCCGTGACGCCCGTCTACGACGCGGCCGGCTGCTGGGTCACCGTCTCCCTTCCTTTCCCGGGGCGCGTCCTGCACGCCCGCGTCTGGCGCGTCGATGTCGGACGCGTTGAACTCTACCTCCTGGACACCGATTTCGAGGACAACATCGAGGAAGATCGCTCCATCACCCATTACCTCTACGGCGGGAACTGGGAGAATCGCCTCAAGCAGGAATTACTGCTCGGCTTCGGGGGAATCCAGGCCCTGCGCCTCCTCGGCATCCGCGCCGATATTTATCATTGCAACGAGGGCCATGCAGCCTTCGCCGGTGTCGCGCGGCTACGGGAACTTGTCGAGAACGAGGGACTCGTCTTCACGGAGGCTCTCGAGGTCGTCGCCTCCTCCTCCCTCTTCACCACCCATACCCCCGTCCCGGCGGGACACGACTCTTTCTCCGAAAACATGCTCCGCGGCTACCTCTCCCACTGCCCCGACCAGCTCAAGATCACCTGGGAACAATTCATCGCGCTCGGGAAAGTGAACCCCGGAAATCCCGACGAGAAATTCTCCATGAGTTACCTCGCGGCCAACCTCTCGCGGGAATGCAACGGCGTGAGCTGGCTACACGGGAAAGTCAGCCGGGAAATCCTGTCACCCCTCTGGCCGGGGTACATGCCCGAAGAGCTACACGTCAAACACGTCACCAACGGCGTGCACTACGACACGTGGACCGCGCCCGAGTGGAAAACCATTCACGAGGAAGCCTTCGGCACGGACTTCAAGAGTCATCACTACGACCTCTCCTGCTTCGAGGGAATATACAACATCGACGGCGAACGCGTCATGACCGTGCGCGACATCCTCAGGGGAAGACTCGTGCGCCACGTCAAGTACCTCCTCTCGAACGTCCAGGACACCGCCTACTTCACCCCCCGGCAGCTCGTCGAGATCAAGGAAACCTTGCGCGAGGACATCCTCACCATTGGATTCGCCCGCAGGTTCGCCACCTACAAGCGCGCGCACCTGCTCTTTCACAACCTCGACCGCCTCGACGAGATCGTCAACAATCCCGCGCGTCCCGTGCAATTCCTCTTCGCCGGGAAAGCCCATCCCGCCGACCAGGCCGGGCAAGACCTCATCAAGCGCATCGTCGAGATATCCAAGAACCCCCGCTTCCTCGGCAAGATCCTCTTCATCCCGAACTACGACATGCACCTCGCCCGGCGGATGATCCAGGGCGTCGACGTCTGGATGAACACCCCCACGCGGCCGCAAGAAGCGTCCGGCACGAGCGGTCAAAAAGCCGCCATGAACGGCGTCATGCACTTCAGCGTCCTCGACGGCTGGTGGGTCGAGGGATACCGCCCCGGCGCCGGGTGGGCACTCCCTATGGAACGCGCGTACGAGAACCAGGATTTCCAGAACGAGCTTGACGCCGAGATCATATACAACATCATCGAGGACGAGATCGCGCCCGCCTTCTACGATCGCGACGGGAAACCCTTCCCGCCGGCGTGGGTGGAGCACATCAAGAATACCATCGCGAAAGTCGCCTCCCGGTTTACCTCCAACAGGATGCTCACGGATTACGAGGAACAATATTACCGGCCAATGGCCAAGCGTCACGCCTGCCTCGTCGCCGACAACCACGCGCTGGCTATCGAGATTGCCGAGTGGAAAAAGCGCGTCGCCCGCGAGTGGGAAGGCGTCGAGGTGAAATCCACCGACTTCCCCCCGAAGACGCGGCAAGATATTACCCTCGGGAAGACGTACACCGGATCGCTTACCATCGACCTCGGCGGGCTGACTCCTGGAGAAGTAGGCGTCGAACTGGTCGTCACCGGCCAAGTAGACGGGCGCGTGAAGGTCCTCCACACGCTGGACTTTACCGCCGTCTCCTTTAAAAAAGGGATCGCCGTCTACTCGCTGGACGTCACCGCCGACGAACCGGGAGTCTTCACCCTCGGCATACGCGTCTATCCCCGTCACCCGCTTCTCGCGCACCGCCAGGATCTCGCCCTGGTCAAGTGGCTGTAACGCTGCCACGGGCGCGGGCACTCCCCTCCCCCGTCGCGGGACACTAAAACAACACGAGGCCGTGGCAATTACACGCCACGGTCTCGTTCTCTTTCATGACAGGCAACCCGCTGCTCTTTCCCTTCGCCGCCGCCCGCGACCGGGAAAGCGTTCGCGAGATCATGAAAGCTTCCCGACATTCCAATAGACCTTTTATAAAGTCATGAAAGGTCTCCTGAACTTGAATAGACCTTTTATAGTTTCAGGAAAGGTCTATTGAACTTGAATAGACCTTTCATAGTTTCAGGAAACATTTCCCGAACTCGAATAGACCTTTCATAGTTTCAGGAAACGTCACCGGGAATCGTGAGAAACCTTTCCTGAAACTATAAAAGGTCTATTCGAATCCCAGAAGAGGCTGTCTCGCGGGGCGTCCAGCTCGCGGATCTGCCCGGTGTACTCGCTTTTCCGGATAAAGTCGAGCAGTTCGACGAGTTGCAGGTATTTTTCCCGCGGCAGGTCGGTGAGTGCCTTCAGCCCGATCGCTCCCGCGCCGGGGAGGTCGATGAGCGCGAGGATGCTCTTGATCCATTCCACGTATGCCTCGTGGCGCAACCGGTAGTAGCGGATAAAAGCAAAATGCTTTCTTCTTCGTAGTTTTCTCTCTTTTGGCTTTTTCATAATTGGTAATTTTAAATGGTTTGTGATTGGGATATAAGT
>JAIRKS010000010.1 GCA_031259905.1 Odoribacteraceae bacterium | reverse complement strand
ATTGGCCGCCAATCATGGATGATTGGCCGCCAATGTTGCATGATTGGCCGCCAATGTTGCATGATTGGCCGCCAATCATGGATGATTGGCCGCCAATGTTGTATGATTGGCCGCCAATCATGGATGATTGGTCGCCAATGTTGGATGATTGGCGACCAATGTTGGATGATTGGCGGACAATGATATGAGAGTATTTGTTAATCATATTCCATCATATTTCGTTCTTACGAGATCACGTGGCGAATATAGCATGTTATTTCTTATCATCTCGTGATTGTCCGTCAATTTTTCCAGTTATTTTTTCGCGCGTGTGCTGGTGGGAAAAAATTTTCCATTCACGGGAAAAATGCTTACATTCGTTGCCCCGTACAAGGGACAATCGAGATACTAACATTAAAAATGAAGAACATGAAAGTAACAGTAGTGGGAGCAGGGAACGTCGGCGCCACGTGCGCGTACGCGATCGCGGAGAAAGACCTCGTCAACGAGGTCATCCTGCTCGATATTAAAGAAGGACTCGCCGAGGGGAAGGCCCTCGACATGTGGCAGACGGCACCGGTGAGGTCGTACGGTACATATATAAAAGGTGTCAGTAACGACTACGCGGCCTCCGCCGGTTCGGACGTCGTCGTCATCACCTCCGGCGTCCCCCGCAAGCCGGGCATGAGCCGCGACGATTTGATCTCCATCAACGCCGGCATCGTGCACGACGTCGCGGGGAACGTCGCCCGCTACTCCCCCGACGCGAAGATCATCGTCGTCTCCAACCCGCTGGACGCGATGTGTTACCGCGCCTACCTGACGACGCGCTTCCCCTCCTCCAGGGTCTTCGGCATGGCGGGCGTGTTAGACGCCGCGCGGTACGTGGCGTTCCTCGCCGAGGCGCTGGCCGTCGCGCCGGGAGACATCCACGCGATGCTCCTCGGCGGGCACGGCGACACGATGGTGCCGCTGCCGCGCTACACCACCGTCAGCGGGATTCCCGTCAGCCAGTTGATCGACCGCCAGCGCCTCGACGCGATCATCGAGCGCACGCGCTCCGGCGGCGGCGAGATCGTCAAGCTCGTGGGCACGTCGGCGTGGTACGCGCCGGGGAATGCCGCGGCGTTGATGGTGGAGGCGATCGTCAGGGACCAGCGGCGCGTCGTGCCGGCGTGCGCGTACCTCGACGGGGAGTACGGCATGAAGAACATCTACCTCGGCGTGCCCGTCGTGCTCGGCAGGAACGGCATCGAGAGGGTTATAGAGATTCACCTCGACGACGAGGAGAGGGAGCTGCTCGCGCGCTCCGCCGATGCCGTCAGGTCGACGCTCGACGCGATCGTCCCTTGACGGGGCGACGCCTGTTTTTTTTATCACACGACAAGTACACGCGCCATGACAAGCAAGGGGAACAAGAAAACTTTCGTGCTGGACACCAACGTGATGTTGCACGATTATCATTCTATCTACAATTTCCAGGACAACGACATCGTGATCCCGATTGTCGTCCTCGAGGAGCTGGACAAGTTCAAGCGGGGGAACGACCAGATTCATTTCCACGCGAGGGAGTTCGCGCGGTCGCTCGATAGCATCTCCGACCCGGATTTCTTCGACAAGGGGGCCGCGCTCGGCGAGGGGCGCGGGCGGCTGTTCATCCGTCCCGGCGTGCCGTTCTCGGAGAAGATCAGGCAGTCGTTCCGCGAGGATATCCCCGACCACCGGATTCTCGCCGTGACGGAGTGCCTCGCGAACGAGAAGCCGGGGGAGAAGGTGATCCTCGTGACCAAGGACATTAACCTGCGGATGAAGGCGCGGTCGCTCGGCCTGCTCGCCGAGGATTACAAGAGCGACCAGGTGGAGGATCCCGACGAGACGCTGTACAGTACCATTCGCACGCTCTTCGATGTCCCCGACGAGGTCATCGCGCGGATCCACGGGCAAGGCTCGGTGCCCGTCGCGGAGGTCTTCCCCGACCGGGGGGTGGTCCGCGGGAATCCATTCTACGTGATCGAGGAGGACGAGGACGCCTCCACGTTGGCCGCGGGCGACCCCACGCGGCACGTGATCCGCGCGGTGAAGAAGCGGGAGGCCTTCGGGATCTTCCCGAAGAACGACGAGCAGGCCTTCGCCCTCGACGCGCTGCTGAATCCCGCGATACCCCTGGTGGCCGTCAGCGGGAAGGCCGGCACGGGGAAAACACTGCTGGCGCTGGCCGCCGCGCTGCAACAGCACGCCGCCTTCGAGCAGATCTTTCTCGCCCGGCCCGTCGTCGCGCTCTCGAACAAGGATCTCGGCTTCCTCCCCGGCGACGTCAAGGAGAAGGTCTCCCCGTACATGCAGCCGCTCTTCGATAATCTCGGCGTGATCCGCCACCGCTATAACGCCAGCGGGAAGGAGAACCGCCTCATCGACGAGATGCTGAAGGATCAACGCCTGCTGATCTCCGCGCTGGCGTATATCCGGGGACGCAGCCTGTCGAATATCTTCTTTATCGTCGACGAGGCGCAGAACCTCTCCCCGCACGAGGTCAAGACGATCATCACGCGTGCCGGCGAGGGCTGCAAGATGGTCTTCACGGGGGATATCGACCAGATCGACTCCCCGTACCTCGACCGCCGGTCGAACGGCCTCTCGTACCTCTTCACGCGCCTCGAGGGGCACGACCTCTTCGCCCACGTCCACCTGGAGAAGGGCGAGAGAAGTCGCCTCTCCGAGATGGCCAGCGACCTGCTGTGACGCTACACGACGACCGGCATGAAACACGCTATCCTATATCTACTGCTCCTGCTGCCCGGCACGCGCGCCGCGGCGCAGCTGTCGCTGGAGGAGTGCCAGGAGAAGGCCCGGGCGAACTATCCCGTGGCCCGGCAGCAAGGGCTGATCGAGCAGGCGAGGGAGTTCGACCTGGCGAACGCGAACAAGGGATACCTCCCGCGGCTCTCCGTCACGGCACGGGCCACGTACCAGACGGAGGTGACGCGCCTGCCGGCGTCGCTGCCCGTCACGGGGATCAAGGAGCTGGACCGCGACCAGTACCAGCTCGCCCTCGAGCTGAGCCAGACGATCTGGGACGGGGGCCACGTCGCCGCCCGCAAGGAGATGGCGAACGCCGCCGCCGCCGCGGAACACGCGCGGGTGGAGGTCGAGCTGTACGCGCTCCGCGACCGGGTCAACCAGCTATTCTTCGGCGTGCTGCTGGCGGGGGAACAATTAAAGTATAACGCGCTGCTGCAAGAGGAGCTGCAGAATGCCCTCGAGCAGGTGGCCGCCGGCACGCGGCAAGGCGTGACGCGCGCGGCGGACGCGGACGTCGTGCGGGTAGAGCTGGCGCGCGTGAAGCGGCAGGCGGTGGAGATCCGCTCCGCCGGCGACGCGTACCGGGAGATGCTGGGGCGCTTGACCGGCGAGGAGGCGCGCGGGCTGACGAGGCCGGCAGCGCGCGATGACCGTGCCGCGGGATACCGCCCCGAGCTGTCGCTCTTCCAGGCCCGCGCGGGGATACACGAGGCGAGCCTCCGGGCGTTGAAGGCGGGCAGCAGGCCGAGGGTAAGTCTCTTCGTGCAGGGCGGCTACGGCAACCCGGGGCTGAACATGCTGAAGAACGAGTTCTCTACCCACGGCATCGGCGGCGTCCGCCTCTCGTGGGACGTCAGCCGCCTCTATACCCTCCGGGATGAACGCCGGCAGGTGGCCCTGCAACAGGAGATGGAGGAGTCCCGCCGCGAGGCGTTCCTGCTGAATCTCTCGATGGAGGAGGCCCGCGGCCAGAAGGAGGTGGAGAAGTGGAAGGAGATGGCGCGGCACGACGACGAGATCGTCGCCCTCCACGAGCGCGTGGCGGCGAGTGCCGCGGCGGGGGCACGGGAAGGCACGACGAGCGTGCTGGAGTGGATGCGGGAGGTGAATCGCCTGGACCAGGCGCGCCAGGCCCGCGCGTTCCACGAGATGCAGGGGCTGCTCGCCGCGTATACCCTGGAACAAACGAGAGGTAAATAAACCGGAATCATGAAAACAATCATTACTATTCTAACGTCCGCCGCGCTGTTGCCCGCGATCGCGCTCTCGTGCGGGGAGGGACAGGCGGGACGCGACGCCACGGGAACGTTCGAGGCCACGGAGGTGACGGTCTCCACGGAGATCGGCGGCAAGATCCTCCGCCTGTCGGTGGAGGAAGGGCAAACGCTCCAGGCCGGCGTGCCGGTGGGGCTGATCGACACGACGGCGCTGGCGCTGGAGCGGGAGTTATTAAGGAGAAAGGTCGCCGTGCTGGAAAGCCGCCGGGTGAACATCCCGCTGCAGGTGGCCGCGACGCGACAGGAGATCATGACGACGAGACGCGAACGCCGCCGGTTCGATAACCTCGCGCGGGCAAACGCCGTCGGGCGCAAGCAGGTCGATGACCTCGACGCGCGCCTGGCCGTGCTCGAGCGGGAGCTGTCGGCGCGCGTCCTCGCGCTGGAGGACCACAACCGGGGCGTGGAGGCGGAGATCGCCGCGATAGAGGTGGAGATCGCGCGGGTGAACGACCGGCTGTCGCGTTGCCTCGTCTCCTCGCCGCTCGACGGCACGGTGCTGGTGAAGCACGCCGAGGCGGGAGAGGTGGCGCTCGCGGGGAAAGCGCTGTTCAAGGTGGCCGACCTGGAGCACATGATCCTGCGGGCTTACGTCCCCTCCTCGCTGCTCTCCCGCGTGCAGCCCGGCCAGGCGGCGCGCGTCTTTATAGAGGTGGGGGACGGCGAGCGACGGGAATATGCCGGTCGCGTGGCGTGGATCTCCGGCCAGGCCGGCTTCACGCCGAAGAACGTCCAGACGAGCGACGAGCGCGCGAACCAGGTGTACGCCGTCAAGGTAGCGACGCGTAACGACGGCTGGATCCGGATCGGCATGTACGGCGAGGTGATATTCGATGAACATGGCAACGGTAGAGATTGACGGGATCGTCAAGCGCTTCGGCACGGTCGAGGCGTTGCGCGGGGTGAGCCTCTCCGTGTCACGCGGCGAGCTGTTCGGGCTGATCGGGCCGGACGGGGCGGGGAAGAGCACGCTACTGAGGGTGCTGGCCACCCTGCTGCCGGCGGACGGCGGTAAGGCGCGCGTGGAGGGGATGGACGTGGAGAAGGAGTACCGGCAGATCCGCCCGCGGGTGGGGTACATGCCGGCGCGCTTCTCGCTGTATCCCGACCTGACGGTGGAGGAAAACCTGCAGCTCTTTGCCACGGTCTTTCACGCGACGGTGGAGGAGAATTACGCGCTCGTGCGGGAGATATACGAGCACCTGCTCCCTTTCAAGAAGCGACGGGCGGCGGCGCTTTCGGGCGGGATGAAGCAGAAGCTGGCGCTGTGCTGCGCGTTGATCCACGCGCCGTCGGTGCTTTTCCTCGACGAGCCGACGACGGGCGTCGATCCCGTCTCGCGGGAGGAGTTCTGGCGGGTACTGGGGGCGCTGAAGCGGCGGGGGATCACGATCCTCGTCTCGACGCCCTACATGGACGAGGCGCGGCTGTGCGATCGCGTGGCGCTCGTCCGCGCGGGACGTTTCCTCGACACGGGAACGCCGACGGAGATCGTCGAGCGCCACGGCAGGATGATCTGGGCAGCGCGCGGCCACGACATGCCGGCGTTGCTCGCGGACCTGCGCGCGCATCCCTTTGTCGAGAGTTGTTTCGCTTTCGGCGACTGGCATCACGCCACTCCCTCGCCCGGCGCGTCGCTCGCCCGCCTGCGGGAGGCGATGGAGGCGCTCGGACACCGCGAGGTCGAGATCCGCGAGACTCCCCCCTGCATAGAGGATTGTTTCATCCGCTTCGCGTCCTGCCAGGCGTGAAAAAAGACAACGGCATGGATAACGCGATCACGACAGAATCACTGACCAAGCGCTTCGGCACGTTCACGGCCGTGGACCGCCTCACCATCGAGGTAAAGCGCGGAGAGATCTTCGGCTTTCTCGGGGCCAACGGCGCGGGGAAGACGACGGCGATGCGCGTCCTGTGCGGTTTGAGCAAGCCCACGTCGGGGAGGGCGATCGTTGCCGGGCACGACGTCGCCGCGCGACCGGACAGCGTGAAACGGCGTATCGGCTACATGAGCCAGCGCTTCTCGTTGTACGGCGAGCTGAAGGTGTGGGAGAACATTCGCCTCTACGCCGGGATCTACGGGACGCCAAGCGCCAGGATAAAGGAGAGGAGCGACGCCCTGCTCCGCGAGCTCGACTTCGAGGAGGGACGCGACAAGCTCGTCCGCGACCTCCCCCCCGGCTGGAAACAGAAGCTGGCCTTCTCCGTGGCCATCTTCCACGAGCCGGAGATCGTCTTCCTCGACGAGCCTACCGGCGGCGTTGACCCCGTCACGCGCCGCCAGTTCTGGGAACTGATCTACCGGACGGCCGGCAGGGGGATCACCGTCTTCGTCACCACGCACTACATGGACGAGGCCGAGTACTGCGACCGCGTCTCGATCATGGTCGACGGAAGGATCGCCGCGCTCGACTCCCCGCGGGCGCTCAAGGAACGCCTCCGCGTCGCGACCGTGGACGACGCCTTCAAGATGCTCGCGCGGGGAGACGCGTCGCCACTGTACACGAACAACTGAAACGATGAAACGACCTCCCTCGCCCGCCGCTCGCCTTTTCCGGGCGTTCACGCTAAAAGAGTTCCGCCATATCTTCCGCGACAAGCGGACGCTGCTGGTATTGCTCGGGATGCCCGTCGTGCAGATCGTCCTCTTCGGCTTCGCGATCACGACGGAGGCACGCGAGGCGCGCGTGGTGCTCCTCTCTCCATCGCCGGGCGCGGCGGAGCGACGCGTTACCGACCGGCTGCTTTCCAGCGATTACTTCGAGCTATCCGCCGTCGCCTCGTCACCGTCCGCCGTCGAGCGGGCGTTGCGCCGCGGGGAGGCGGACGTGGCGCTCGTCTTCGAGCCGGCGTTCGACGAGCGACTCGCGCGGGACGGGAAGGCGCGCGTGCAGCTGGTCGTCGACGCGACGAACCCCGGGCTTGCCGCGCAGTTCTCCGGCCACGCGTCGGCGATCATCGCCGCCGCCGCGGTGGAGCTTGCCGGCGGAGCGCCGCCGCCGCTGGCGGCGGAAACGCGCTTGCTGCACAACCCGGGGATGAAGGCGGCGTACAATTTCGTGCCGGGGGTGGCGGGATTCATACTGATGCTCGTGTGCGCGATGATGACGTCCGTGTCTATTGTCCGCGAGAAAGAGAACGGGACGATGGACATGCTCCTCGTCTCGCCGGCGCGCCCGTGGATGATCATCGCGGCGAAGCTCGTGCCCTACTTCACGCTATCGTGCGTCAACCTGGCGACGATCCTCCTGCTCTCCGTCGGCGTGCTGGGCGTGCCGGTGGCGGGATCGCCGGGAGGGGTCGTGGCCGTGTCGCTGCTGTTCATCCTCGTGTCGTTGTCGATAGGAATATTCGTGTCGACGGTCGCGCGCGACCAGGTCGTGGCGATGCTCGTGTCGGGGATGGTGCTGATGATGCCCGTCGTGCTCCTGTCGGGGCTGATCTTCCCGGTAGAAAACATGCCCCCGCTGCTCGAGTGGCTCTCCCGCCTGATCCCGGCGAGGTGGTACATCGCGGCGATGAAGAAGATCATGATCGAGGGCGCGCCGTTACACCTCGTCACGGGCGAGATCCTCGCGCTGGCGGCGACGGGGGCCGCGTTACTGCTGCTGGGGCTGAAAAAATTTAACGACCGCGTGACATGAGCGCCTTCCGTTTCCTGCTGGAGAAAGAATTCAAGCTGCTCCTCCGCCACCCTTTCCTCCCGAAAATGATCGTGATCTTCCCGGCGGTCATGATGCTCCTGCTCCCGGGCGCGGCGGACCTCGACGTGCGCGACATTCGCCTGGCGGTGGTGGATCGCGACCGTTCCCCGCTCTCCTCCCTCCTGGCCCGCGAGGTCGCCTCCTCCGGCTACTTCCACCTGGTCTCTTTCCCCGCCACGTTCTCCAGCGCCGTGGACGGCGTCGCGGCGGGCGAGTTCGACGCCATCCTCGACATCCCCCCCCGCCTCGGCGCGAGCCTGGAACGGGGCGACGCCGCGCGCGTCTTCATCGCCCCTGGCGGCGTCAACGCCATGAAAGGGACGCTCGCCGCCGGATACCTCTCCGCCATCATCGCCGCCTTCCCCGCCTCGACGCCCGCCGTCGAGGTCACGACCCTCTACCGCTTCAACCCGCGGCAAGAATACAAGCCCTTCATGGTCCCCGCGTTAATGGTCATGCTCGTCATGCTCCTCTGCGGCTTCCTCCCGGCGCTGGACATCGTCGGGGAGAAAGAACGCGGCACCATCGAGCAGCTCAACGTCACGCCCGCCGGCAAGCTCGCCTTCATCGCGGCCAAGCTCGTCCCCTGCTGGTTGGCCGGCTTCCTCGCGCTCGCGTTCAGCATCCTGCTCGCCTACCTCTTCTACGGCATCGTGCCCGCGGGCAACCCCGGCACGATCTTCCTCTTCGCGCTCCTCTTCGCCCCGGGCATCAGCGGCCTCGGCCTCGTCGTCTCGAACCGCTCCTCGACGATGCAACAGGCGATGTTCGTCATGTTCTTCTTCGTCGTCCTCTTCATCCTGATGAGCGGCTTCTTCTCCCCCGTCGAGAGCATGCCGCGGTGGGCGCGATGGATCGCCGCCTTCAACCCCCTGAAATACCTCGTCGAAGCCATCCGCGGCGTCTACCTCGCGGGACGCGGCGTCGCCGACCTCGGCCGGCAGCTCGCCGCCCTCGCCGCCTTCGCCGTCGTCACGATCGCCGCCGCCGCGTGCAGCTACCGTAAATCAAGCTAACACCCGCGCGCCGCCCCCGCCGCCTCAAGGAATAACGGCGCTACCGATCGCCGAGAACGGGCCTTTCTGCCCGCGGGTATTCTCCCACCGCAACGCGAAATAGACGGTCTTCCCCC
>JAIRKS010000229.1 GCA_031259905.1 Odoribacteraceae bacterium | reverse complement strand
CTTCGAGTCCACCTATACCTACACCACCTCGCGGGCGGGAACCTCTTGCGCGATCGGGATCTTCTCGATGGACATGATGTACTCGATCAACAATCGCATGTCGCAGGCGGTGAAGAAGTGGGTCGATTCACTGAAACAGTACTCTTTCCTGATCACGAAATCCGGGGGAATACACCGCCGGCAGTTCTTCAACACGCAGCGGGAACTGCTGGGATCATTGTGATGATTTCGGAGAAAAACGCGCCCCGCGGTTGCCGGGATAAAATATAAAAATATACCTTTGCTCGCGTTCGTCACTGTTCATCGTTTTGAACGGCACGGGCGCGAGTATTTCACGAATTAAATAATTGATATGGCACGACGAATAGGATATATAACGCAGGTGATCGGCCCTGTCGTTGACGTCATCTTCGAGGGCGACGAAGTGGAGCTGCCGCCTATCTACCAGGCCCTGGAAATCGAACGGGATCACGGGGGAAAGCTGATCGTGGAGGTGGAGCAACACGTCGGCGAGAACACGGTGCGATGCGTGGCGATGGACTCGACGGACGGGCTGTTCCGGGGAATGAAGGTGACGGACCTCGAGCGGACGTTGTCGATGCCGGTAGGGGAGCAGGTGAAGGGACGGCTACTGAACGTGATGGGGGAGGCGATCGATTACCTCTCGCCGCTGGATTATAGCGACACGCGGTCGATCCACCGGGAGGCGCCGAGGTTCGAGGATCTCTCGATCTCGGAGGAATTCCTGTTCACCGGCATCAAGGTCATTGACCTGCTCGAACCGTACTCGAAGGGAGGAAAGATCGGCCTGCTGGGCGGTGCCGGGGTGGGAAAAACGGTGCTGGTCATGGAAATGATTAACAATATAGCGAAAGGACATAACGGCTACTCGGTCTTTGCCGGGGTAGGCGAGCGCACGAGAGAAGGAAACGACCTGCTGCGGGAGATGATCGATTCGGGGGTAATCAGGTACGGGGAGAAGTTTCGCGAGGAGATGGATCAAGGAGCGTGGCGGATAGAGGACGTGGACATGGATCAGGTGAGGCAGTCGCAGGCCACGCTGGTGTTCGGGCAGATGAACGAACCGCCGGGCGCCCGCCTGCGCGTGGGGCTTGCCGGGTTGACGGTAGCCGAGGCGTTCCGTGACTCGAGCGAGGAGGGGAAGGAGATCCTGTTCTTTATTGATAACATCTTCCGCTTCACGCAGGCCGGGTCAGAAGTCTCGGCGTTGCTGGGACGGATGCCGTCGGCGGTGGGATACCAGCCGACGCTCGCCTCGGAAATGGGAAAGTTACAGGAGCGCATCACCTCGACGAAGAGCGGCTCGATCACCTCGATACAAGCGATCTACGTGCCGGCGGATGATCTGACGGACCCGGCGCCGGCAACCACGTTTAGCTTCCTGGACGCGACGACGGTCTTGAGCCGGAAGATCGCCGAGCTGGGAATCTACCCGTCGGTGGACCCGCTGGAGTCTTCTTCCCGGATACTGGACCCGAAGGTCGTGGGCGAGGAGCATTACGAGACGGCGCAGCGGGTGATCGGCTTGTTGCAGCATTATCACGAGTTGCAGGACATTATCGCTATCCTTGGAGTGGACGAACTCTCGGATACCGACAAGGTGGTAGTGGCCCGTGCCCGTCGCGCGCAGCGATTCCTGTCGCAGCCGTTCCACATGGCCGAGCAGTTCACGGGGATACCGGGAGTAATGGTGCCGCTGCACGAGACGATCCGTGGATTCAAGATGATCCTCGACGGGGAAATGGACGAATACCCGGAACAGGCATTCATGAATACCGGAACGATTGACGAGGTGATCAAGAAGGGAAAGGAGATGCTGGCGGAGGCAGGACGGTAATTTCACGACAATGGTATTGAAGATTATATCTCCCGAACGAGTGTTGTACCAGGGTGAGGTGGAAAGCGTCACCCTGCCGGGTGCGTTGGGGCTTTTCATGGTATTGAAAGACCACGCCCCGCTGGTCTCCGCGTTAGCCCCGGGGAGTGTCGTTTATATCGCGGGTGGAACGGAACACGCGCAGGTTGTCGAACGAGGGATGGTCGAGGTGAGAGATAACGAGGTAGTGGTATGTACCGGTTGAGTCGCATGATTTTCATGCTATTGCTCCTCGTGCCGGTGTCGGGTTACTCCCGTCCGGCGGGAGAGAAAGAACCGGGAACGCTCGACCTGAAAGAGGTAATCTTTACCCACCTGGGTGACGAGTACAGCTGGGAATTGCCGTGGGGCGCGGCGATACACCTGCCGGTGATCGTCCGCGATTACACGGGAGAGTGGCATTGCTTCAGCTCCGGATACCTGGAAGAAGAGGGAGAGCACGAGGGATTTTATATCGCGCGGGAGGGTACTCACGCGCACAAGATAGTGGGAAGAGATGAAGCGGGTGACGAGTATCGCCCGCTGGATTTCTCGATCACGAAGAACGTGGTAGCTATCGGGATCGGCGCGTTCTTCACGGCATTGATGGCATTCTCCCTGTCGCGCTACTACAGGCGCAACCGCTTCAAGGCCCCGCGCAAGGGCACGGGTTTTCTCGAGTTGCTCGTGGAGATGATCTACAAGGAGGTCGTCGTGGAGGTACTGGAAAAAGATGCCCGGCGATACGGCCCCTACCTGCTGACCCTCTTTTTCTTCATACTACTTTCAAACGTGCTGGGGATGATCGTGGTGTTTCCCGGCGGGGCCAACGTGACGGGCAACATCTCGGTAACGCTGGTGTTGGCGCTTTGCACGTTTGTCGTGGTAAACGTCTCCGGGACGCGGCACTACTGGCGCGAGATCTTCTGGCCCGAAGTGCCGTTATGGTTAAAAGTGCCGGTGCCGTTAATGCCCCTCATCGAACTATTCGGCGTGATCACGAAACCCGTGGCGTTGATGGTGCGTCTTTGCGCCAACATGCTGGGTGGGCACTTGATCTCGCTGGTGCTGGTTTCCCTGATCTTCCTGTTGGGAGCGATGGGAAGCGCCGCGATGGGTGGGACGATCGTCGTCTCCGTTATCTTTTCTTTATTCATGAACGTGTTGCATTTGTTGATTGCCTTTATACAGGCGTATGTCTTCATGATGCTATCCACGATATTTATACGGTTAGCAAGAGAATAAAAATTAGTTGTATCATTAAAAATTAGAGCTATGTTAAGTATGATTTTATTACAGGCAGGGATCAGTTTAGTAGAACTCGGCGCGGCGATTGGAGCGGGTCTCGCGGTATTAGGTGCCGGCATCGGCATTGGCAAAATAGGATCCTCGGCGATGGACGCGATCGGTCGCCAGCCGGAAGCGACGAACAAAGTGCGGACAAACATGATCGTGGTAGCTGCCTTGATCGAGGGCGTCGCCCTGATCGCCCTCGTGATCTGCTTCCTCGTGATATTCGCTTAAAAAGAACACCCCATGTCACTGTTTACCCCGGAACTTGGACTGGTACTCTGGATGCTCATCATCTTCTTGATCCTGTTGGGCGTGCTTGGCAAGTACGCCTGGCCGGCGATCATCAAGAGCGTGGACGAGCGGGCCGCCTTCATCGATAAAGGCGTGGAATATACACGGGAAGCGGAGAAAGATCGGGAGCAGGCAAGGGCAGACGCCCGCGTACTATTGACGGACGCCCGGAAGCAGCAGATGGAAATCATGCAGCAGGCCGAACGCGCGAAGCAAGAGATCATAGACAACGCGCAGAAAACGGCCGCCCACGAGGCGAAACGCATCATGGAGTCGGCGAGGCTATCCATAGAACAGGCGAGGGTAGATGCCGAATTTCAACTACGCGAGCGAGCCGGGATGCTCTCCTTGCAGATTGCCGAGCAGGTAATCCGCCGGAATCTCGCCGGCGAGGAGGCGCAAATGGAATTAATCGAGAAACTACTAAAAGAGGGGGAAGAGTGATGACCCGTCCAACGTGTAAATCTCATGGATGAAGGATTAATTTCCCGACGCTACGCCAAGGCTTTGTTCCGTCATGCCGGGGGGCGAGACCTGCAGGAGTTGATCTACGGGAAGATGAAATCGTTCCAGGAAAACGCCGCCGCTCATCCCGGGCTGCAAAAAGCGTTGCAGAACCCGATGCTGCCGTCGAAAACGAAAGAGCAACTGCTGGCGACGGCGATGGGAATACATCCCGCGGGGGAAGATATACCCGCGATCCGTCGCTTCATCCGCCTGTTAATCCGCAATCGGAGGGAGATGCACGCGAAGGCGATCTCCAGGATGTACGAGGAGATATACCGGACGGCCCGCGGCATATCGCGAGTAAAGGTAACGACCGCCGTGTCGCTCTCGCCGGAGATGGCGGGGAAAGTAGAAGCCTTCGCACGGGGACGTGCCGGGGAGAACCTGGAATTCATCTACAAGGTAGAGCCTGCCATCGTGGGGGGGATTATCCTAGAGATTGGCGACCGGCAGTACGACGCCTCCGTGAGCCGGAAATTGAAAGAAATCCGCGGGGAATTCTTGAAGAAATAATCGAACAATACAATTGACAACGTCATGATAAAACCAAACGAAATATCAGACATACTGGCCAAACAATTACAAGAGGCAGACGCCCGCACCTCCTTCGAGGAGGTAGGCGTGGTCATGGGCGTGGGCGACGGCATTGCCCGCGTCTTCGGGCTGGACAAGGTGCGAGCGAACGAACTGCTGGAATTCGAGAACGGCGTCGTGGGAGTCGCCATGAACCTGGAGCAGGACAACATCGGGGTCGTCCTGATGAACGCCGGCGATCGCGTGAAAGAAAACTTCACGGTAAAACGGACCGGGGAGATGGCCTCCATCAACGTGGGGGAGGGGTTGCTGGGGAGAGTCATCAACACCCTGGGAGAGCCGATCGACGGGGAGGGAGACATCCGGGGTGACCTGATGCGGTTACCGTTAGAGCGGAAAGCCCCAGGGGTCATCTACCGCCAGCCCGTGAAAGAACCCCTGCAGACGGGCCTCAAGGCCATCGACTCGATGGTACCCATCGGGCGGGGACAACGGGAGCTGATCATCGGCGACCGGCAGACGGGAAAAACCTCGATAGCCCTGGACGCGATCCTGAACCAGCGCAAAAACTATGACCAGGGAGACCCCGTCTACTGCATCTACGTGGCCATCGGGCAGAAAGCCTCCTCGGTAGCCACGCTGGTAAACGTCCTGCGGGAGGGAAAGGCATTAGATTACACCGTGGTGGTCGCCGCGAACGCGTCGGACTCTGCCGCCATGCGCTACTACGCGCCTTTCGCGGGGGCGACGATCGGGGAATTCTTCAGGGACAGCGGGCGGCACGCCCTCGTGGTGTACGACGACCTCTCGAAGCAGGCCGTGGCCTACCGGGAGATCTCCCTCATCCTGCGGCGCCCGTCGGGGCGCGAGGCATACCCCGGCGACATCTTCTACCTGCACTCCCGCCTGCTGGAGCGAGCCGCCCGCGTCATCTCCAACGACGAGGTCGCCTCCACGATGAACGACCTCCCCGACCCCCTGAAGCCGATCGTCAAGGGAGGCGGATCACTCACCGCCCTGCCGATCATCGAGACACAGGCGGGCGACGTCTCGGCCTACATCCCGACGAACGTGATCTCCATCACCGACGGGCAGATATTCCTCGAGACATCTCTCTTCAACGAGGGCATCCGCCCGGCCATCAACGTCGGGGTCTCGGTATCGCGCGTCGGGGGAAACGCCCAGATCAAGTCCATGAAAAAGATCGCTGGAACGTTGAAAATCGACCAGGCGCAGTACCGCGAGCTGGAAGCCTTCTCCAAGTTCGGCGGCGACATGGACACCGTGACGTCAATGGTCATCGACAAGGGGCGGAAGAACGCCCGCCTCTTGATCCAGCCCCAGCACGCGCCCGTGGCCGTCGAGGAAGAAGTCGCCGTGATCTACTGCGGCACGCGCGGCCTGCTAAAGAAAGTACCGCTCGAGCGCGTGCACGACTTCGAGAGCGCCTTCCTCGAAATCCTGCGGGTACGTTACCGGCAAGAGGTGCTCGACAAACTCCGCCAGGGAGTGCTGGACGCCCCCGTCACCGCGCTGCTCGACGAGGTCGCCGACGAGGTCGCGCGACGCTTTGCCTGATAAAACAAACACTAAAACAACAACGCGGTGTCCACCTCACGAGAACTAAAAAGAAGGATCACTTCCGTCAACTCCCTCCAGAAAATCACCGGGGCAATGAAAATGATCGCCTCGGCGCGGCTACGCAAGGCCGAGACGGCCCTCCACCACACCCGTCCCTACCTGGAATCGTTACAGCGAATGTTACAGCGGGTAGAAGCGCGCCCCGTCGACCACCTCTCCCCGTTAGCCGAGGAACGCGAGGCGCGGCGGGTAGCGATGGTCGTCTTCGGCTCCGAGGACGGCTTGTGCGGCTCGTTCAACGTGATGCTGCACAAAAAATTCCTGGAATCGCGGGACGCCCACGCCGGGGCGGAACAAGTAAAAGTATACCCCGTCGGCCGCAAAATACAATCGGAAATAAGAAAAAACAGCGCCGTGGAAATCATGCCGCTCCCCTGGACAACCCGGCAAAAAGACCACGCCGCGGACATGTTAACCCTCGCTGACGACCTCATCCGCCAGTTCCTCGACGGCGAGGTCGACCGCGTGGAGATCATCTACGCCCGTTTCAAGAGCATCGGCACGCAAGTCATGACCCGCCTGCCCTTCCTCCCCTGGAAGGGCGTGCACGCCGGGAGCCAGCCCGCGCCGGGGAGCGACAGGGACTACATCCACGAGCCCTCCCGCGAATCCATCATCGAGATGCTCTACCCGCTGGTGCTCCGCGCCACCCTCCTCCGGACGCTACTGGAAAACCAGGTCTCCGAACAGGCCGCGCGCGTGCTCTCCATGCAAATGGCCAGCGACAACGCCACGAAACTCCTCAAAAACCTCCAGCTGGAATACAACAAGCTGCGGCAGCAGAACATCACCGCCGAGCTACTGGACATCGCGGGAGGGACGATCATCTGATCACGAAACATACCTTACACGAAATCGATAAACCACATGATTACAAAAAACCACTTCGTCAGCCTCGCCTACGAACTGCGAGACGTCAACAACGAGTTAATAGAAGAAACCGACGAGAAAAACCCCCTGGAATTCATCTGCGGCCAGGGACAGATGCTCGAGTACTTCGAGATGAACCTGCTCGGCCTGAACGCCGGGGACTCCTTCGACTTCTGCCTGCCCGCCGCGCGGGCCTACGGCGAGACGCGGGAAGAGATGATCGTCCGGCTGCCGAGGGAGATCTTCCGCGACATGGACGAGGAAGACCTGGCCGTCGGCAACCTCCTCCCCATGCAGGACAGCATGGGAAGACGCCTGAGCGGCACCATCAAGGAGATCGACAACGACATCGTGACGATGGACTTCAACCACCGCCTGTCGGGCGTCGACCTCCACTTCAAGGGAAGAATCCTGCACACGCGCGCCGCCACCGACGAGGAGCTTGAACGCCTCGGCGCCCACGCCTGCGGCGGTTGCCATTCATGCGGCAGCGACTCCGGCTGCTGCCATTAATCGCTCGTCATGGCCGGCAACACGATAGGAAAAATCTACTCCCTGCGCTCCTTCGGGGAATCGCACGGGAAGGCCATCGGCGGCGTCATCGACGGCTGTCCCGCGGGACTGCGCCTCGAGGAAGACGACATCCAGCGCGAGCTTGACCGCCGTCGTCCCGGCGCCTCCCCGCTCGTCTCCCCGCGACGCGAACCCGACCGCGTGGAGATACTCTCCGGCCTGTTCCGCGGGGTGACGACGGGAATGTCCGTCGGCTTCATCGTCTACAACCGCGACGCGCGCAGCGAGGCGTACGACGCCCTCGAACACCTCTACCGCCCCTCCCACGCCGACTGCGCCTGGCAAGCAAAGTACGGGATACGCGACCACCGCGGCGGCGGGAGATCATCGGCGCGCGAACACGTCGCGCGCGTCGTCGCCGGCGCCATCGCCAAGCAATTCCTCCGCCTCGAGGGAATATCCGTGCACGCCTGCACCGCGCGGGTCGGCCACGTGCAGATCGAGCAGGATCACCCCACCCTGCCATGCCCCCCCGGCAGCGCGATCGGCTGTCCCGACCCGCTGAAAGAGGCCGAAATGGTAGAACTCATCCGCGAGGTCTCGCGCGCCGGCGACTCCATCGGCGCGATCGTCGCGGGCGTCATCCGTGGAGTGCCCCCCGGCGCCGGCGAGCCGGTCTTCGATCGCTTCCAGGCCCGCCTGGCGCACTACATGATGAGCATCAACGCGGCAAAAGGATTCGAGTACGGCGAGGGTTTCCGCGCCGCCGCCATGAAAGGCAGCGAGCACAACGACCCGCTCCGCGCCTCCTCCCGCGGCGTGATCCCCGTGACGAATCACGCCGGCGGGATTCTCGGCGGCGTCACCAGCGGCGAGGAGATCACTTTCCGCGTGGCCTTCAAGCCCGTCCCCACGATCGCCCTGCCGCAGCAGACCGTGACGACGAGCGGCGAGGATGTCGAGCTGACGGCTACCGGACGACACGATCCC
Source organism: Odoribacteraceae bacterium (assembly GCA_031259905.1). GTDB lineage: Bacteria > Bacteroidota > Bacteroidia > Bacteroidales > Marinifilaceae > JAIRKS01. The sequence continues at coordinate 114 of JAIRKS010000229.1, read as the reverse complement.
TGCGTGGTCCCGCGCGTGCTGCCGGTCGTGGAAGCTATGGCCGCCATGCTAACACTCGACATGATGCTCGAAAGCAACCTCTACCCCCCCACCTAACCAGGCAGGGGGAAAATG
>JAIRKS010000215.1 GCA_031259905.1 Odoribacteraceae bacterium | reverse complement strand
ACCGCCGGCACCCGCTCCCCGAGCACCTCCGTCGCCCTCCGGTAGTCGATCAGGTCGGAGATCGTGATCATCTTCAGGCGATGCTTCTCCACGAACCGCGCCAGGTCGGGCACCCGTGCCATGCTCCCGTCCTCGTTCATCACCTCGCAGATCACCCCCGCGGGATACAGCCCCGCCAGGCGCGCCATGTCGACGGCGGCCTCCGTGTGCCCGGCCCTGAGGAGCACCCCGTGATCACGGGCGATCAGCGGGAACACGTGCCCGGGGCGCGTGAAATCGCCGGGGCGGGAATCCATGTCGAGCACCCTGGAGATCGTCCGCGCCCGGTCGAACGCGGAGACGCCCGTCGTGCAGCCCACCGCGTCGATCGACACCGTGAACGCCGTCTGCTTCTTGTCCGTGTTCGTGGCCACCATCGCGTCGATATTCAGCGCTTCCAGTCGTTCCCTGACCACCGGCATACACACCAGCCCCCGCGCCTCGCGCGTCATGAAGTTCACCGCGGCGGGCGTCACCTTCTCGGCGGCCATCAGCAGGTCGCCCTCGTTCTCGCGATCGGGATCATCCACGACGACGATCATCTTCCCGTCCCGGATATCGGCGATCGCTTCCTCGATCGTGTTAAATACAATTTCATTCATAGCAATACCTAATCAAAATCCATGTTCCTTCAAGTAATCCAACGTCAGCCCGCCGGCACGGGACACGCCAGACAGGCGCTCCACGTACCGGGCGACGAGATCCGTCTCCACGTTCACCAGCGCCCCCCGTTCCTTCCCCGTCAGCGTCGTCTCCTGCCCCGTCCTCGGGATAATCGACACCCGGAACGCGTTCCCCTCCACCGAGGCCACCGTCAGGCTCACCCCGTCGATAGCCACCGACCCCTTCCGCGCCACGTAACGGAGGATCTCCTCCCCCGCGACGATCGTCAACCACGTGGCGTTTGCCTCCCGCTCGCGTGCCGCCACCCGTCCCGTCCCGTCCACGTGACCCGACACCAGGTGTCCCCCCAGCCGGTCACCCACGGCCAGCGCCCGCTCCAGGTTCACCGCGTCACCGACGCGCGCGTCGCCGAGGGTACTCCACCGGGCCGTCTCCGGCATCACGTCCGCGCGGAACGACGACGCGTCGAACGACGTCACCGTCAGGCACACCCCGTTCGTCGCGATACTATCCCCCGCGCGCAACCCCTCCAGCACCCGCCGCGCCAGCACCTCCAGCACCAGCCCGCCGCCGGCGCGATCGACACGCCTGACCGTGCCCGTTTCCTCTATAATTCCTGTAAACATATCTCAATACTTTAATAATTTACCGCGTATCATCACGTCCGCCCCCGCGCGCTCCACCGACACGCCGGACAGCTCCAGCGCGTCACTCAACCGCCCGAAGCCGGCCCCACCCACCGGGCTGGCCGCCCCCGCGCCACCCACGATCCGCGGGGCCACGAACGCCATCACCTCGTCCACCTGCCCGGCGGCCAGGAAAGAATAATTCAACTCGCCGCCCCCCTCCAGCAAGAGGGAAGCCAAACCCGCCTCGCCCAGCCGCCGGCACGCGTCGGCAACATCCACGCGAGCACCGTCGCCGGCACACGCGCGACACGTGACCCCGGCCGCGTGCAACGCCTCCACGCGCGCCGCCGGTGCACCGGGAGCGTGCAACAACCACACCGGCGAGCGCCCCACCGAGCGCGCCAGCCGACCGTCCGCCGGGAGACGCGCGAGGCTATCCACCACCACCCGCGCGGGCTGGCGCGCCCCGGGCAACCGCGCGTCCAGCAGCGGGTCATCCGCCAGCACCGTGCCGATACCCGTCACCACGGCCGCGTGCCGCGCGCGCTCCTCGTGCACGCGTCGACGCGCCTCCTCGCCGGTAATCCAGCGCGACTCCCCGGAGCGCGTCGCGATCTTCCCGTCCAGCGTCATCGCCGTCTTGAGCGTCACCCACGGGCGACCCGTCGCGATGTACTTCAGGAACACCCTGTTCTGCTCGCGTGCCATCGCCGCGCCCGTCCCCACGTCCACCGTGATCCCGGCGGCACGCAACTCCGCGATCCCCCGTCCCGCCACCAGCGGGTTAGGATCCTCGATCGCCACCACCACGCGCGTCACCCCGCGGGCGACGATCTCCCGCGTGCAGGGGGGCGTCTTCCCGTGATGGCAACACGGCTCGAGCGTCACGTACAGCGTGGCCCCGGACGCGTCCCCGCCCACCGACCGGAAGGCGTTGACCTCCGCGTGTGCCTCGCCGTGGCGCTCGTGCCATCCCTCCCCGATCACGCGCCCGTCGCGCTCCAGCACGGCGCCCACCAGCGGGTTCGGCTGAACGAACCCCTCCCCGCGGGCGGCCAGCTCGAGGGCACGAAGCATGTATGTCATATCGTTTTCCTGCATCTTGTAAATAAAAAAGCCTCGAAAGCAACTCTTCGAGGCAAGATACATGTCCGTTACGCGTCTCTTCTACCATCCGGACTTTTACCGTCGGTCCCGGAATTTCACCGGGTCAATCCCACGCGGGGAGTCGCGGACTATCACCGCCGGTAGGGAATCACGCCCTGCCTCGAAGATCACTCGCCGGCAAATGTACCGCTTCGCCGCGACAATACCAAAAGCGCGGCAGGCGAGGGACGCCGGGACCACCGCGCCCGCGTCTTGCCGGGATTTCCCCGGAAATAACCGCTACCCGACGCCGCTCGGTTGGCCGACAACCAAGCTCGGTTGGCCGACAACCATGCTCGGTTGGCCGACAACCAAGCTCGGTTGGCCGACAACCAAGCTCGGTTGGCCGACAACCAAGCCCGGTTGGCCGACAACCAAGCTCGGTTGGCCGACAACCAAGCTCGATTGGCCGACAACCATGCCCGGCTACTTCAACTTTTCCAGGATTCTTTCCATTAGGGGGGTAGATGCACACGCCCTTTTCCGTCAAGGCATACAGCACGAGGGGACTGTTATCCGTCGCCTTATCGTAGGCGAGCGGATACACGTGGATTCCCTCCAGGTCGGACGCCAGATC
>JAIRKS010000206.1 GCA_031259905.1 Odoribacteraceae bacterium | reverse complement strand
GTGTAGTCAACCGGCCCGGCGATCATGCGGATGAAGGGGAAGGTGACGTCGTACGTGACCTGGTCGGTCTCCCTGGAGGCCCATTTCATTTGCTCCAGGCCGAAGACGGCCTCGAAGTTGATCACGTTCGGGTAGGTGCGTTGCAGGCCGGTGGGCTTGTACGTGCCGTGGAAGTCGATCAGCAGCTTGTATTTCGCCCCGGCCTCGGCGACGCGGCGGTGAAAGTCGACGGCGGGTTGATCGTCACGGTCCATGAAGTCGACCTTGAATCCCTTGACGCCGATTTTGGAGTAATGGTCGAAGATCCCCTCGACGTCCCTGTCGAGAGCGTAGTAACCGGCCCAGAGGATGATGCCGACGTCGCGACGGGCGGCGTATTGCACCAGCCGCGGGATGTCGATCGAGGGGACGATCTGCATGAGATCCGCTTGCTTGTTGACGGCCCATCCCTCGTCGAGGATGACGTACTCGATGCCGTACCTGGCGGCGAAATCGATGTAGAACTCGTAAGTCTCGTTGTTGATGCCCGCCTTGAAGTCACCGCCGTAGACGCCCCAGTCGTTCCACCATTCCCAGGCGACTTTGCCGGGCTTGATCCAGGAGTCGTCGAGGTATCGCGCGGGGGGCGGGGAGGCTAACTTGTAGATGATGTCGCTGTCGGCCAGCTCGCGATCGCGGGTGGAGACGATAGCGACGCGCCAGGGGAGGGCGACGCCTCCCTGGAAGGTGGCGATGTACGGGTGGCGGGATTTCACGATGCCTTGCAGCATGTTATGACCTCCCTGGACGACTTCCGCGGGCACGGGCGCGAAGCGTCCCTTGATGACGTTGCTTCCGTCGCCGTTGTAGAGGAACATGCCGGGGTAGTCGAGCAGGTCGGCCTCGGCGATGCACAGCTTCTTGCCGTTGATGCCTTCCACGAGCAGGGGGGAGAAGGCTAATCGCTTGGCGTCCCAGCGCGAGAGGGGGACGTGCTGGTACTGGTTCTCGAAGGAGTTGAAGTATTGCGCTTCCAGGCTTTCTCGCTGCAGCATGACGTAAGGGATGTAGGCGAGCTGGTCGGCGGAGGGGAAGTGGTACTCGACCTGCTCGTCTTTCACGGTGAAGGGCTTCTTCCCGGTGGCGACGAAGCGGTAGGCGATGCCCTCGTCGTAAGCGCGGAAGACGAGCTTGAACGATTCTTTGAACTCTAACGTGAGTTCGTTATAGCGGTCGCGGATGGTGGAGCGCTTGTAGACGGTGGCCTTGATGCTGTTGTCGACTTGCTTGTTGAATACCCGCGTGAGTTTCGAGTTGACGCCCCACGTCTGCCCGCCGACGAGCGATAGCGAGAGCGGGGAAGGGGATAGCAGGACGTGGCCGTCGTGCCGGATGGAGTACTCGATCGTCTTGCCCACGACGATGGTGGCCTCTAATTTCCCGTCGGGGGAGAGGAGCTTTAACGGTTCCCGCGCCGGCAGGTTGATGGCGAGGGATAGCAGGATGGCAATGAAGAAAGTTTTCATGGTTAGTGATTTTACGGGTTTGTATTAAAGAGTGGGGGAGAGTGCCCCCACTCGCGTGATGTGGATTTAATAAGCGTAACCGACTTTACTCGTCGCGTCTCCCGGCCGCGCTGTCGGGATGATCGTGAAGCCCCAGCGGTATTCCCTGTTAGAGGGGATATTGTATCCCGCCTCGGGGCGTGCTCCCCAGCTGTTGTAGCCGGCGACGCCGCATTGCTTCATGTCGATACACACCTCGACGAAAGGACGGGGGGTGATGTCCGCGGCGTGGGTGTGTTTCCTCAGCCTGTTTTTGGCGTTATCGACGTTCTTGTTGGCGACCTCGCGGGGCGACATGTTAGGCCACTGGTAGTCGGCGTTGGATTCCTCGCTGTCGAAGTCCTCGATGGAGTTCCTGAGCGCGTTGAACCCGATGACGCTGTCCGCCTCGATGACCATTCCCCTCCCGTTGGCCTCGTTGAGGGCAACCCAGCGGGTATCGGTGTGGTGACCGTTTTCCTGCGGCCGCACGTAGGGGAAGTACAGCTCCTCGGCGGTGCTCGTGTAAAGGCCGACGAGCGTGCCGGCCTTGCGGTCGAGGTAATTTTCTTCCGGCCCGCGCCCGAAGTATTGCACCCGGTTCATGCTCTCCGGGAGACGGAAGCGGATGCCGACGCGCGGCACCTCCGGCTCTTGCTGCCTGGCCCGTTGCCGGTCGCGCGTGCCGCTATCGGAAGGGGTGGCATCCCTCGTCGCGGCGGAAGGCTCTACCTGCCGGGATCTCGTCCCGGTGGGGGTGAAGATGACGTCCGCGTGCAGGACGCCCGACGGGTATATCTTGTATTGCAGGACATACTCGTTGCCGGCCGCCAGCGCGTAGGCCACCTCCAGCAGGGCGGCGCCCTTTTCCGTGCTTGTCGCGACGCGGGAGACCTTGAAGTTCTTGCTTGATTCCTTCCATACTTGCAGCCGGAGGGGCGCCTGGCTACCGTAATCGTTATCGGTGGGGCCGCGCCAGAAGTTGGGTTGTATCCCGAAACCTCCCGCGAAGTACTCGTGGCCGTCCACGCGGTAGGAGGTGAGGATGCCCTGCCGCTTGTCGAAGGTCACGTTGACCTTCGGGGAGTGAATCGTGACCAGGTGTCCCGCCTCGTCGACGACGAGATCCGGCCCGCCGGGATCCTTATAGGCGGGCTTCGGCGCGTGGAGGGGTAGCTCGAACTGGTCGTACGCGATGACGTGTCCCGCGGGCACGAGCGGCTCTGCGCTCCGGGTAGTGACCTCGAAGTTGGCGAGGTAGAGCGCGCCCGGCTTGGCCTTCAGCTTGCCCACCGGGAGGGTGACGACCGTGGACTCTTGCGGGGCGAGTTTCAGGGAGAGAGTACCTTCCCTGACCGTCTTGCCGTTCTCGAGGAGGCGGTAGGTGACGGTATACTTCGAGAGGTCGGTAAAGTAAAAGCGGTTAGTGACCTTCACCTTTCCCCGTTCCAGGTCGACGGCCTCGAAGCCGATGTTCTGGTGAGTGTACTTCACCTCGGCCATAGCCGGGTGCGGGGTCTGGTCCGGGTTGACGATACCGTCGGCGACGAAGTTACCGTCGGAGGGGAGGTCTTTCCCGAAGTCACCGCCGTACGCCCAGATGACGCGTCCGTCCGGCGTCGTGGTCTTTAGCGCGTGGTCGATCCACTCCCAGATGAAGCCGCCCTGCAGGTTGGGATACTTGTAGATCTCCTTCCACTGGTCGTGGAGGTTTCCCGACGAGTTGCCCATCGCGTGGGAATACTCGGAGGGGACGTAAGGCCGGTTGTCCGCGTTCCTGTTCCCGCGCCCGTTCTGCCCGTAATTACGGAAGCTGGCGGCCGAGGGGTATTGCGGCACGATCATGTCGGTGTTCCACTCCTCCAGTGCCCGTTCGTAGCAGACGGGACGGGCCATGAGATCCTTGTCCTGTTCCTTGAGGTACGTGTAGGCGATGTAGAAGTTGTACCCGTTACCGCCCTCGTTCCCGAGCGACCAGATGGTGACGGAGGGATAATTCTTGTTGCGCTCGAACATGTTGCGGACGCGCGAGAGGTGGCTCCCCAGGTAGTCGGGATTGTGGCCGAGCGTGCCTCGTTTCCCCCCGTCGAAGTGGCCGACGGTGCCCTTGCGCATGTCGTCCTGGTAGATGGTGTAGCCGTAGCCGTGCGACTCGATGTTGGCCTCGTCGTATACGTAGAGGCCGTACTCGCTGCACATCTCGTAAAACTTCCTGTCCTGCGGGTAATGGCTCAAGCGCACGGCGTTGATGTTATTCAGCTTCATGAGTTCGAAGTTGCGGCGCATCTGTTCCGGGGTCAGGTAATGGCCGTTCTCCGCGGTCTCGTGGATATTCGCGCCCTTGAGCTTGATCGGTTGCCCGTTGACGAAGAAGAGGCGCAGCTTTTTCTCGTTGACCGTGATGTCCGTTTCCTTGATCTCGATCCGGCGGAAGCCGACTTTAAACGGGATGATTTCCGTTGTCTTCCCGTCTTCCTCCACGTTCATCACGAGCGTGTAGAGGGTAGGCTTTTCCGCCGACCAGGGGGCGACGTTCTTCACCGTGACGTGCTCGAAGCTCACGCCTTTATTACCGCCGCCGGCCAGCTCGATCGTTCGCGACTCCCCGGCGACGCGTTTCCCCGCGGCGTCCGACAGGTGGTAGCTCACCGTGATCTCCTTGCTTTCCGTTCCCCTGTTGATCGGGTTGAGGCGCAGGCGGAAGATCCCGTCGGTATAACTGTCGTCGAGGGTCGAGACGACGCGGAAGTCGCGGATAGACCGCTCCGGTTGCGACCACAGGAAGACGTCCCGCTCGATCCCGCTCATCCGGAAGAAGTCCTGGCATTCGAGCCACGATCCCGTGCTCCAGCGATAGAGTTTCAGCGCGAGGGTATTCTTTCCCTCCTTCACGTAGGGGGTGATGTCGAACTCGGCGGGATCCTTGGAGTCCTCGCTGTACCCGACCTCCTGCCCGTTCACGTAGACGTGGAGGCCCGACTTGGCGGCGGCGACGTGCAGGAAGATCGTCCGTCCCGTCCACGAGGCGGGGATGTCGATCTCCCGGCGATAGACGCCCGCCGGTGTCTCCTCCGGCAGCACGGGGGCCACCGGGTTACGGGGCGCCCACTCGTAGGGCTGGTTAACGTACACGGGGTAGCCGTGTCCCTGCAGCTCCCAGTTCCCGGGCACTTGTATATCGTGCCACCCGCTCGCGTCGATGCCGGGGTCGGTGATCCCGTCCGGCAGCGAGCGATACGCGTCGACGTAGTAGAACTTCCACGTCCCGTTGAGCAGCTGGTAATAGCGGCTGCGCGCGTAGTCGAACGAGAGGGCGTCCGGCAGCGCGTCGTAGCTCATGAAGGTTGTCCGGGGAAACTCCTTGTTGACCTCGATCACCTGCACGTCCTGCCAGTAAGGCAACTTGTTTTCTTGCGCGCACGCCGGCAGCGCGGCGGCGAGCATCAGAATAGATAGAAGAGCACGCATGATACTATATATATAAGGTGTGTGTTATTTCGCGAACTGCAACCCTTGCAGCTTGTTCCATCCTCCCCGCGTGAAGTCGGGGATCTCGACGGGCGCGGAGCCGTTATCGAGGGAGATCTCCGTCAGCGGGATCAGGCAACACCACTCGGCCAGGTCGTACACGTCCATGTCCAGCGGCAAGCCGCGTTGGAGGCAATAAATCAACCGGTAGTCCATGATGAAATCCATCCCCCCGTGCCCGCCTACCTGCCGGGCGAGGCCCTCTATTTCCCGCGTGATGGGGTGCTTGTATTTCTCCATCAGCGCCGCCCGCGTCTCCCGCGGCACGAACGAGTGGGCGTTCAGGTTCTCGTGATTGGGGATAGCGTCGCCCTCCATGCCCTCCGTGTCGAAGGCGAGGCCCTCGGTCGGGTACTTGTTGGCGAACCCTTTCGTGCCGGTCAGCTGGTAGAGCCGGTTATACGGGCGCGGGGAGGTGACGTTATGCTGGATCAGGATCGACTTCCCTTTCTCCGTGCGGATCATCGTCATCGTGTGGTCGCCGTTACGGAAATCCTTCACCTCCTCGCCGGTATGCTTCCGGATAAACTCCGGGTTTCCGACGGCCTTCGTGTCGACGGAGACGAGGAAATTCATCTTGTCGCCCCGGTGAATATTCAGCACCTGGCAGACGGGGCCGAGGCCGTGCGTCGGGTAGACATCGCCGCGGTGCACGCGGTTAAAATCCATCCGCCAGTTATTCCAGTACTGGTTCCAGTACGGTTGCAGCCCGTGGATATACGCGCCCTCGGCGTGCAGGATCTCGCCGAAAAGCCCCTGTTGGGCCATGTTCAGGCAGGTCAGCTCGAAGAAGTCGTACACGCAATTCTCCAGCTGTATGCAATGCTTGCGTGTTTGCTCGGAGGTATTGATCAGCGCCCAGATCTCGTCGAGATTCATGGCGGCGGGCACCTCGATGGCCACGTGTTTCCCGTCCCTCATGGCCTGCAGGCCGATCTTCACGTGCGACGTCCAGTCGGTGGCGACGTAGACCAGGTCGACGTTCGGCAGGGCGGTTACTTTCCTCCAGGCGGCGGTATCCCCGGAGAACTCCAACGCTTTCGGGAATCCCCCGCGTTCCAGCGTGGCGTTCGCCTTGCGCGTGTTCTCCTCGAGCACGTCGCACAGCGCGACGATCTCCACGCCGGGTATGTGCATCATCCGGCGCACGGCCCCCGGCCCTCTCATGCCCAGCCCGACGAAGGCGACGCGCACGACGGGCAGCGGGGCGGTTCTTAACTGCAGGACGTCCTGTTGCCCGGCGGGACGCTCCGGGGTCACGGTCTTGATCGTCCGGTCGCGTTCCGCGGTCACGGTCGCGAGCGTCCGGTCGATCCCCTGGCTGGTTGTTTTCCCCCCGCTCGCGCAAGCGGCGAGGAAACCGGAAATCACCAGCGTGTAAACGATTACTTTTTTCATGGCAAATGGATTTAAAGGTAAATGTGTGTTTATTCCTGTTCGCGGATGACGCGTTCGATGACGGCGCGCGTCTCCCCGTACCGTTCTTCCATCGAGCGCAACAGCTTGTATTGCGCCCGGGCGCGGACGAGGTTATGCTCCGCGTACTTTATCTTGTAGTAGGTATCCCCCCCGATGTAGTCCATGAGGAAGCGCAGCACCTGCTCGAAGGTGATGTACCTGGCCGAGAAGGCGAGGTATTCCCGTTCGGCGGGTACGAGGAAGGCGATGGCTTCCGAGAGGTATCCCCTCGTGTACGCCTCGAAGATCTTCATGTCGAGCGTCACGCGGTAGAGGTCCCTGTCGTCCTCCAGCCCCGTGTTGGCGTACGAGCGGATGGCGTCGCCGTAATCGTTCAGGCAGGAGCTGCTGAGCACCGTGTCGAGGTCGATCACGCAGAGGATCGCGCCGTCACGGTCGAAGAGGATATTACTGATCTTGGTATCGTTGTGCGTGACGCGCGTGGGGATTTCTCCCGTCTCGATCTTGCTCCTGAAGGCGAGCATCTCGTCGCGCCGCGCCTCGATCCACGCGATCTCTTCTTTCACCAGGTGTCGCCTCCCGGCGGGGTCTACGGCGAGCGTCTCGTCCCACTGGCGGAAGCGGTAGCGCATGTCGTGGAAGCCCGGCAGGGTCTCCTCGAGCGTCCCCGGCATGTCGACGAGCAGGCGCTGGAAGCGACCGATGCCTTTACCGCCCTGGCGGGCAAGCGCCGGGTCGCGCGCCGCGTCGTGGCTGACGGTGTCCGCG
>JAIRKS010000186.1 GCA_031259905.1 Odoribacteraceae bacterium | reverse complement strand
CGACAGACTTTCCCAGTGTGGGAAACCTTCTCGCCAGCCGGCGACAGACTTTCCCAGTGTGGGAAACCTTCTCGCCGCCCGGCGACAGACTTTCCCACGCGTGGGAAACCTTCTCGCGCGCTCGCGAGAGACTTTCTAACATGTAGGAAACCTTCTCGCGCGCTCGCGAGAGGCTTTTGTTACCGGTTTCTAGTATGTCGCACGCGTGCGACAGATTTTTGACACCTGTCTCCCCCCCCCTTCGCCAGGGCGCGAGACAATAATGAATGTGCGGGACGGCATGTCGTCAACGCGCGACAGCCCGCCCCGCGAACGGGACGGGCTGTCGTCAGCGCGCGACGGGAACATGTTCCCGGTTGACAATTAAAGGAAAACCGGCGGGAAGTTCCCGACGGTCTCTCAATGGTTCGTTTTACTTGTTCTCGTCCAGGAGCCGGTTGACGACGAACGAGATCTCGTTGGCCAGTTCGAGGGGATTGCCGTGGTACCCGCTGGAAGACCAGCGGAGGCGGCCGTTCGCGTCGATGACGGCCTTGTGCGGGATGCCGTTCATGCCCAGCGGGCGGGAGAGGGCGTGATACACGCGGCCGTGTTTCCCGGTGGCGGGGTCCACGTCGTCGAAGAGCACCTCCATCTCGTAGCCCTTGCCCGCGATGAATTCCCGGACAGACTGCTTGTAGCGCGGGTCATGCTCCAGCGTCGAGATGAAGTAAAAGGCGACGCGCGGATCCTCCTTGAAACGGTTCACCGCGACCTGCATCCCCGGTAACGCCGCCTTGCACGGCGCGCACCACGTGGCCCAGAAGTCCAGCACGATCACCTTCCCTTTCAACGCGGCGATATCTACCCGTTCGCCGCGCGTGTCCTCGAGCGCGAAGGGCGTGATCTCCCTGTCGACGAGGCTCGCGACGAGGCGCTCCTCGAAGCGCTCGACGTGTCCCGGGGAGCGGAGCGCGGCGATGTACGCGTCGAAGTCCTCGCCGGGATGTTCCCGCGCGAAGAAGACCCGCAGCGTGTCCAGCATCGCCGGGGTCGCGGCGTCCTCGCGCGCGCTCGCCTCGATGAACGGGACGAGCAGGTGGCGGTAGCCGTTCGCGGAGAGCAACCTCGCGTAAAGATCGTTGAAGGCGGATCCCCGCGCGAGCCTCTCCTTGAGCGGCTCGATGATGTCGAGCGCGGCGGCGTGCTCGCCGGCGTGATGCAGGAGCTCGGCGTGCGTGAAGTAGAAGCCGGCGTTGTGACGCGTGCACTCCTCCTCCCACTCCCGCGGGGAGAGGGGGCGGTCGGCGACGAGTCGTTCGGCGGGATCGGCGGCGCGCTTCTTCATCTCGTCGTGAATGGCGGTGGAGAGGGGGAGCAACTCCTTGATCTCTTTCATCCGGTGCTGCCAGGGGAGCTGCACGAGGCGGTAGTACAGCTCCGGCAGTATGGCGGCGGGCACGACGGGCAGGTACTCGAGGAGTAACGCGCCGTTCCCCTCGCGGGCGATGTTGTGCTGGAGCGCCGCCGTGACGATGTGCCGGGCGTACGGGTCGTTGCCCGTGCCGTCCTTCAACGGGAAGAATCGCTTGACGTATGCCGCGACGGCCCGCTCCTTCTCGTCGGGATCGCGCGTGAGGTGCACGCGCAAACCTTCCCTCTCGCGGGCCGCCCGCTCGTCGGGGTAGGTGAGGGTGTCGCCGGCCCCGGCCTGCCCCGGGGTGACGACGAAAGGTTGCCCGGCAACGCTCGCCGCGACGAGCAGGATGGCGGCGAGCGGGAAGAGGGCGTGACGTTTCATTGGTTTGGTTTAGTAGGATTCGCGGTATTGTATCTTGACGGCGAGGTCGACGATGCGGCCAAGATCGCCGAAGTGGTAGAGAGGTGTCGAGCTCTCGAGCGTCCCGTTGACGGGACTTATCGCGAACTCGTAGAGGTGTCCCCGCGAGCCGTCCCACGTGGAGACGTAGAGTAGCGAGCTGTTGAGGGCGGCGTAGTAGACGTAGCTGGGGTCGGACGCGCCGCCGCCGCCCTGGGAGTAGATGCCGCCGTCGTACTTGTAGATCTTGATGCCGGTGATTTGCTCGTTGGCGGGGATGTCGGCGGGGAGACGCGTGGCGGTGACGGGGGCGACGCGCGCGGCGGGATCGGGGTTGGCGCCCTGGTAATCGCAGGTATAGATGTCGCGTTCGGTGGCGTAGAGGAAGAAGTGCCCCTTCGTCCCGGCGTCGAAGGCGATGGCGTTGTCGATGCCCGGCAGGGCGGACATGTCGTGCTTGCCGTGGGAGAGGTCGGTGGCGGTAGTGATGTTGTACGCTTGCGGGAGGTTGATCTCGTAGAGCCAGCAGTCGCCGGGGCCACCGGAGAAGACGGCGAGGCCGAAGAAATTGTACCCGCGGTCGAGGAAGCGGAGATCCTTGCCGATGTTATTGACGTCGAAGAGGCCGGCGGCGTTTTGTGCCGGCAGCGGTTCGAGGGTGGCGTCCGGCGAGGAATATCTGGCGAGGTAGACGAAGCGTTTCCCGGCGGTGTCGTAGAAGATAAGATTGGCGACCATGGAGCCGGAGGTGGTGGGACGCACGTGGGCGTTGGCGAGGTACACGTCGCCGAGGGAGGTGCCGGGGAATTGCGGGGAGGGGATGGACGGGTCGGTGTAGTATTGCACGCCGTAGGCGACGCGGCGGAGCACGCCGTCGTTGATGAACACGACGATGTTGCCGGAGGCGCCCCCCTGCCCGTCGATGTACTCGAAGTTGAGGCGGGACGGGAGCGGCGGCACGAGGAGCGAGTTGGCGTCGTGGTCGAGCAGGAAGTTACGAGCGTATAGGCGGAGCAGCTCCTTGTCGGTGGAGACGTAGATGGAGTTGACGGCTCTCCCGTCGAGGGCGGTGTGCGCGATGGTGAGGGGATTCCCCTCGAGTGACCTGCCGTTGATGGAGCGGAAGGCGTCGCGGACGCGGACGGGTTCGGTAAGCTCGCGGACGGTGGAGGGGGTGGCGATGTAGTCGAAGTCGGCAACACCGTCCTTGACATTGAAGGCGAGGATGCCGTGACTGATCCGCGAGATGAGGTTGACGTTGAAGGTAAAGTGCGAGGTGAGGTTCGTCTTTTTATTGGTGACGTAGAGGGTGGCGCGGTACGTCCCGGCGTTATAAATCATGGTGATGTCGAGCTTCTTCTCGTGGGAGACGGGATACCAGTCGTGGACGGTCAGGGCGGAGGAGTAGAAGTACCACTCGTAGGCGAGATCGTCGGGATCCGGGAGCGCCCCGGTGGCGGTGATGACGGGATCAATGACGAGCTGCCCGGAGACCTCGGCGGTGTAGGTCGTCGGGGTGGAGGTGGTGTCGAACGTGATCTCGTTGATGGCGTTATAGGTGTAATTCCCCTTGTCCTCGTAACAGGCGGCGAGGAGCAGGGCGATGATGTATATGGTGGCGTGTCTCATGATCTGGAGTGTTTACGGTTTGAACTTGATTTCTACTTTCGGTTCGGCGTTGTCGTCGACCCATATCGGCGGGTTTGTCTTGCGGTACTGCTCGTAGGCGGTGACGAGGGCGTACTGGAAGCCTTGCATCTGTGGCGGCGTGTAAGACCCGTCGACGGGCGGCACGTTGCCGCGGGTCATGGGGTACTCGGTGATGCCGAGCACGTCGATGATGAACTTGTACTTGTTGTCGCAGTACGTGCCGAAGTATTGGTCGACGTACATGGTCCACGTGGCGGGCTTCATGAAGAAGTCCCCGACGTGCAGCATGAAGAATTGCCCGTGGGTGAGGCCGACGGCGAGGTCTTCCGTCGGGACGATCTCGAGGTAGATGTTGACGGCTGCCTGCTTGAGGTCGGGGGCGCGGTAGAGGGTGAGCGGGAGGTACGATTCCAGTTCTCCCGGGGCGAGGATACCGTCGTGGAGGCGATAATGCGTTCCCTCGATGGCGGTGGTGCTGTCGGGGACGACGCGGGCGCGGAAGGCGCGCGGCTCACCCGATACTTTACCGAGCAGCCTGACGTTGACCTTCCCCTCGGCGCGGGTGACGGTGTCGTCGAGGATGGCGAAGGAGAAGTTTTTCTCGGCGGCGGCGAGCATGGTGCCGTACCCGCTGTCCTCTTGTTCGAAGAAATAGATAGCGCCCTCGTCGGGGAAAGTCGCGGTTTCGTTTTGCCGGCAGGCGGCGAAGGCTATGGCGAGTATAATGTACGCGTGTTTCATGTGTTCGTGTTTTTAGTTGTTATCAGTTTCGAGGTATCGTTGCCCGTACTCGATTTCGTCGTCGGGGAGAGGCAGGCGGTACACGGCGCGGGCGACAGGCCCGGAGTACGAGGAGTAGAATTGAATCGTCTCGCTGTCGCGGCGCTTGTAATAGAAGAAGAGTTGTCCCTCGCAGATGAATTCCTTGACGTACTCCTTCCTGATCTCCTCCTGGATGTCGTCTTCGGCGAGATTCTCGTCGAGGGGGGAGATGTTGCGGTGCTCGCGTACGGTGTTGAGGTACGCGACGGCGTCCGTTTTCTTTCCCCTGGCGAGCGCGGCCTCGGCGGCGATGTAGTATGCCTCCGGGAGGCGCATGATGGGGATCTTGTTGATGAAATCCTGCCCGTAGACGGAGAGGGGCTGGTACAGCTTGTAGCTGGCGACGTAGTAGTTGTCGATGAGCGGGCCCATGAGGTACTGGTAGCGATAGTCGGAGGAGTGCCGGTCGCTCTCGTAGACGGTATTCCAGTTGCTCATGGATTTGGTGAACCCGCCGTAGCCGGTAGTAAACCAGGAGCGGGTGCCGGTCGTGCCGAAAGCGATGTCGGGGATATTGTTCACGTTGATGGCGAAGATGATCTCCTGGAAGAAGACAAGGTTGCGGGTCTCCATAGTAGAGGTGACAACCTGCGCCTCCGGTACCCACGTGAAGAGGGATTGCGCGATGACCTCCCCGGCGGCGGCGAGAGCTTTGTCGTGGTCTCCCTTGTAGAGGTTAATCCTGGCCTGGAGGAGCTTGACGGCGTAGTAATTGAAGTGGTAGTGCCGGTTGCGGAGGAAGTCGGTGTAATCCGAGCTGGAGACATCCCTCGTGACGGGATCGTGCTTCAACTCCTTCTCGGCGATAGCGAGATCGTCGAGCGCCTTGTCGATGACCTGCCGGACGGTCGATAGCGGGGTCGTGGTATTGTCGAAGCGAGTGATGTAGGGAATGGCCTTTTCATCCGGCCCGACGAGATAGGAGGGCGCGAAGAGGCGCGCGATGTCGAAGTGCAGGAAGGCGCGCAGGGCGTATGCCTCGCCGCGGATGACGTGGTACTCGTCGGTGATGAAACGACTGCTGTCTGCCTTGTCGATGTGCGCGATGAGGCTATTGACGTTGGCGATGGCGTTGTACATGCCGTTCCAGATGCTGGCGAACTTGTTTTTGCTGCTCTCGGCGGTGTAGTCGTAGATGGAGGGGTAGTAGTACTCGTTCAAGGAGGAGAAGCCGGCGGTGTACTGCTTCCCGAGGACGTCGACGAGGCCGAAGGAGAGTTCTCTCCCGTAGTTTTTCTCCTCGGTCATGAGCAGGTAGACACCGGTGAGGGCGTCCTTGTATCCCTGTGGGGAGGTGAAGTTCTCGTCTTCCTTGATTTGCACGCGGGGGGAGACGTCGAGCCATTCGGTGCAGGAGGCGAACAGGAGGAGGATGTATATAAACGTGTATTTCATGTTGGCGTGTTTAACGGGTTAAAATGTTGCCGAGAGGGCGATGGAAAAGGCGCGGGCGAACGGGTAAGTGGTACCGCGTTCTTGCTTGACGGTACTGAGTCTTCCGATATCGTTCATGTTGAAGGAAAGGCGCAGACGGTCGAAGGCACGCAGGCCGCGTAGCCCGCCAAACTCGTAGGAGAGGTTGGCGGAAGAGAAGACGAATTCGTCGAGGTCCTCGAGGAAGCGCGAGGTGGGGAGAGTACTCGTGTGGTCCGTGATGCTCTTGAATTTTGCCTCGACGCCAGGGGTGTTCCAGCGATCGTAGAGGACGCGCCGGTCGATGTTGTTGTTGGCGATGTCTACGTTTTCTACCTTCTCGACGAGGGTACTGTTGTACGTCTGCCCGCCCGTCCGGTAGCTGAAGGACAAGTGTAGCGACAGGCCGCGCCAGGAGAGGTACGCACCGGCGTTCCCGGTGATGGTGGCTTGTGAATTCCCCATGACCTGCTGGTCTTCGGCGGCCCAGACGTCGGTGAGTGACCCGTCTCTCTTGATGAAGACCTCTTTCCCGGTGACGGGATCGATGCCGGTAGAGGGGACGACCCAGATGCCGGTCGTGCTTTTCCCTTCCTCGAAGCGGACGAGCGGCTTGCGCTGGACGTTAGAGAAAGAATCAAACTTGGCGTCTTGCGTCTCGTTGATTTTCCTCAGGGCCTCGGAGATTTTCACGAGCTTATCGCTGTTGTGTGCGATGCTGGCGAAGAGGTTGACGGTGGTGCGGCGGGCGGGGTTGGCGTAGGCTTTCCACTGGACGTTTAGCTCGTACCCGCGGTTCATTTTCTCGCCGAGGTTCTCCTTGTAGGTGGAAAACCCGATGGAGGGGGTGAGGGAGACGTCGGTGAGGAGATCCTCGGTGATGTTAGAGTAGAGTTCGAGCCGCGCGGAGAAGCGGTCGAAGAGGGTGACGTCGACGCCGAGATTCCGGTCGCGTTGTTGTTGCCACTTGAGGTCGCTGTTGGCCACGCCGAGGAGGTAGTTGCCGAGCGCCCCGTCGTATGATTTCCCGGTGTAGTACTGGTAGGAGGCGATGGACTGGTAGGGGTCAAATTCTTGCGAGCCGGTGTACCCGATAGAACCGCGTAACCTGAGGTTGTTGACGAAGCCGATCGCGCGGATGAAGGATTCGTTGTGGATGTTCCAGCCGACACCGATCGACCAGAAGTGTCCCCAGCGGTTGTCCGCCCCGAAACGCGAGGAGGCCGATCCGGTGTAGGAGAAGTCGGTGAAGTAGCGGTTATCGAAGGCGTAGTTGGCCGACGCTACAAGGTCAACGGCGCGGGAGATGCCCTCCGACCCACCGGGCTTCTCTCCGTTGTACCTGTTCCCGAGCGAGATGAAATTCATCTTGTCGGACGGGAAGCCAACGACCGAGGTGCTCACGGACTGTGTCTCGCTGGTGTTGATTTTCCAGATGGCGTTGCTGTACAGGGTGTGCTTGTTCACCCGGGTGGAGTAGGCGATGCCCAACTCTGCGTTCATGTTGAGCGATTTCCCGTTGCTGGTGTCGAATTGCCCGCGGTCGGCGTATGCCTCGGAGAAGGAGGAGACGGTGGCGAAAGAGGTATGGTCGGCGGGGATGAAGCGTTCCATGTCGTCGATGGACTTACTCACGCCGAGTTTACCGGTCAGGCGCAGGCTTCTGGTGGGTGTCCACTCGATGTACAGGTTTTCGGTGATCGTCGTGTAGGAGGTTTCGTCTTTCCCGCCGAGGGTGGCGTTGTACAGGGGGTTGTAGTGGTAGGAATCATACTGCTTGATGAGGTTTCCTTGCTCGTCCCTGACTCGCCAGTAGGGGTTCATGTTGGCGTACGTGGAGAAAGAGCCGTAGAGGGAGTTCTTCCCCTTGTTGACGCTAACGGTCAGGTTATTTCTGATGCTGATCGACTCGAAGAGATAGGAGAGCATCAGGTTGCCCGACAGGGTCTGGCGGTCCGACCCGATCATGATCCCTTTCGTGTCCCCGAAACTGACGTTGATGGAGTAGCGCGTGTCGTTCGTCCCGCCCGTGACGTTGATGGCGTGCTTCTGCCCGACGCCGACGCGGAGGGGGTGCGAGAGCCAGTAGGTGTTCACGCCGCGGGCGACCTCCTTCTGGAGGGCGTAGTACTCTTCGAGCGCGGAGGCCTGGCTGTTGCCTCCCGACTTCTGGTATTTCCCGGAGAGCCACTCGGCTTGTAGTTTCTCGGCGGCGTTCGTGAGGTTGTAGCTGCTTAAGTCCGGTGCCTCGATATCGGCGCTCCCGTTATAGGAGAGTTGCAGGTTACCGGAGCGCGGGAGGATTGTCTCGATGACGACCACGCCATTGGCTGCCTTCGACCCGTAGATGGCTTTCGCGGAGGCGTCTTTCAGCAGGGTGACGCTCGCGATCTTGTTCATGTCCAGGTCAAAGACGGTTGCCAGGGTGGTCTCGAAGCCGTCGAGGATAAAGAGAGGCTGGTTGAGGCTGCCCCTGTACTCGCCCTCGATGTCCACGGGGATGCTCGTTTGTCCGCGCATCGTGATCTCGGGGAGGTGGTTCGGGTCGCTGCCGAACTCGAGGTTCTCCTGGATGATAAACGAGGGGTCGAGGTTCTTGAGGCTGAAGAGCAGGTTCTGGTTGCCCACCCGCTTGAGATCCTCTTGTTTAAAGGTGACGGTAGCGCCGGTGAAACTCTCCGCTCGCCGGTTGAACATGCCCATCACGACGACCTCGTCCATCTCTTCGACGATCTCCTCGAGGGTCACGATCAACGTGCCGCTACCGGTGACGGTGACTTCCCTGGTCGCCATGCCGATGAACGAGAAGACGAGCACCTGCCGTTCCGCACGCGGGATGTAGAGACGGAAACTGCCGTCCGCTCCCGTGGCTGTTCCCACGGTGGAGCTTCCTTTCAGGCGGACATTGGCGCCGGGGAGCGGGTCGTTCCCGTGCTTCACGACACCGTTGATCGTGTCCACGCGTGCCTCGCGGAGTTGCGGCGGCAGCGGGGTGATCACGATCGTTTTATCGATGAACTTGAAGCCCAGGCGTTGGTCTAGCGCCTGGCGCAACAGGTCGCCCACTCGTGCCGGGGAGCGGGGGAGGGTCACTTCCGTGCTCGTGTCCAGCTCGTCGTCGCTGTAGAAGAAGTCGTACTGGAGTTGCCGCGTGATCGCGCTAAAGAGCTGTTCCAGCGTCATCGTGTGCCGGTCAAGGAATACTTTCTCGTCCTGCGCGTGCCCGTGGACGTGCAGGATACCGGCGAAAAACAAAAAACAGGAGAGTCTCATCATCATGAACCATTTCTTCATCCTGTCTCGGCGTGGGGATGGCGTTCCCGGATCGTTTTTTTTCATACTTTTGTCATTAGATTTGGATGTTAATACTTGTCTTGTCACGGCTACTGCCACGTGACCCGTTTCAAGACATCATTGATTGTCCGGGTGGCGGGGGTGCAAATTCCTGCCACCTTTTTTATTTTGCCCGTTTCACGGTTATTGTTTTATCGACCACCTGGAACTGTATGTCCGTCGTCATTTCCAGCAGCGAGAGCGCGTGCTCGATAGGCTCGTGCTTGTTCACGAGCCCCGTGAACCGCCTGCCCTTGACGGACTCGTCCGTGTAGATCATCCGGAAGTCGTACCAGCGTTCCAGCTTCCGTGCCAGTTCCTCGAAGGCAAAGGCCTTGAAGTAGAATCGCCCGTCCACCCACGAGGTATACAACGCGGCGTCCACGCGTTCCACGCGTCGCGTGCCCTGTTCCCGGTCGAGCACGTACTGTTCCGCGGGACGCAACGTCACCTCGTTCCCGTTTTCTTCCACGCGGATGTTTCCCTCGACGAGCGTCGCGCGCCACACCCCGTCGTCATCGTACGCGCTCACGTTGAACCTTGTCCCCGTCACCGTGATCACCTGGTCGCCGGTGTGCACGCGGAACGGCACGCGTTCGTCGCGCGCCACGTCGAAGTAGGCCTCGCCTTGCAGGTAGATATCCCTGGAGGAGTCGCCGAAGCGTTCCGGGAAGCGCGCGGAGGATCTCGAGTTGATCCAGACGCGCGTCCCGTCGGGGAGATCCAGCTGGTACTCGCCCCCGCGCGGTACGCGTAGCGTGTGGTAGCGGTTTTCTCCCCCGGCGTCGCTCCCTGTCGCGTCGTAGCGTAGCCGCCCGGAGGCGGTGTCGTTATCGAGCACGATACCTTTTTCTTTCCAGCGGTGATCCTCCCCGTGTCTCTCCAGGGGAATAACCTCCCCGTTGGCCAGCCACAATTCCGCTTTCGTCGTGCCGGGTACGATGGCGGGAAGACGATCCTCGCCCGCGCGCGGCACGAGGAGGAACGCCGCGAGGAGTACCGCGGCTGCTCCCGCGGCGACGCCCGTCCAGCGGACGGTTGCCCGGCGTGCTTGCCTGCCGGCGACCCGTTTCCAAGCCCGTTCGATGTCGTAGACGTGCCTCGCGCCCCGTCTCGCGGCTTGCCGGGCGAGGAACTGCTCGCGTAGCATGGAGGTGAGTTCCCCCGGCGGCATGTCCGGCGGCGCGCTCGCCCGTTGTTGTTTCCGTTGCCACAGGCCGGCGAGCCATTCCCAGGATTGTTCAGGAAAGTTTTCCATAATATTTTTCTCCTAAGACAACGAGGGGGGAGGAAAGGGTAGGTTAGAGCCGGCTTTTTATCGCCAGCAGCAGCAGCAGGGGGTCGACGGGAGGATGTACCACCGCGTGGATGGCCTTGTAAGCTTGTTTGACGTGGAACTTGACGGTGTTGACGGAGATGCCTGTCTCGAGCGCGATCTCCTTGTAACTTTTTCCCTCGATGCAACTCCTGGTGAAGATGTCGCGACACCTGGGCGGTAGCGATTCCATGACGCGGTTTATTTTCTCGATGTTCATTTCTTCTTCTTCCGAGTATCCTTCTTGCTGGACATTCTCGATGAATTCGACGAGGATCGGGTTGTTCCGTTGCATCACGGCTTTATGTTTTAGGACGTTTAGCGCCCTGTATCGCGTGGAGGCGTAGAGGTAGGATTTCTCGGAGACGCGGACGATTTTTTCTTTTCGTTCGTCCAGCAGGCACGTGAAGAGTTCTTGTACCACGTCTTCTGCCTCGTCGAAGTCGCCGAGGATCGCGTGGGCATAGTCGCAGAGGGAGGTGTAGTATGTTCTGAAGAGCGACTCGAG
>JAIRKS010000017.1 GCA_031259905.1 Odoribacteraceae bacterium | reverse complement strand
CGACGAAAGGGTTATTAACATGAGTATACTTTCGGGAATTCCCGACGAAAGGCCTCTTAACATATGTATACTTGCGGGAATTCCCGATGAAAGGTTTCTTAACGCGAGTATACTTTCGGAAGCTTCCCGACGGGGCCAGTTGAGTTGTCGGGAGACCGTCGGGGAGCTTCCCGAAGCGGGATCATCGCTCGCCGCCGGCCGGGAAGATGCCTCCCGTCGCGTCCCGTGAAAACGCGCACGCGTGCAGGGACATGTACACCGGGAAAGAAAAAGAGTAAAGAAGCCGCGGAAATAGATAACAAAATGGTGAAAACCACGTAAAAGTAGGTACGTAAAACAAAATCACATGAAGACAATACAAGTACTTGGATGGTTATTATTAATCGTTTTAATGGCACCGGTGACGCGCGTCGACGCGCAGTCGATGCCGGTTGTTTTTGACAAGAAATACGGTGACAAGATCAAGCTGGAGCACGTTTGCCTGACCGGGGACGAGATCGTGATCGTCGGGAAGGACAACGGCGCTTTTTTCTTGTCGTGGTTAGACAGGACGGGACTGGTTCTCTACACGAGGACAATGACAGGATACACGGAAATCAATCAAGTGAAAGACGCGGGCGCGGCGGGCGTGCTGATCGCGGGACAAGCCGCGCAGGTGAACGCGAAGACGAAACAAACCCTCTCGACGGCACGCGCTACCGTCATGGATCGCCGGGGGGACATGAAGCAGGACTTCTGCCTCGCGGGAGAGGGGAGCGCCTTCACCCGCGGGGAGGTCAGCCGCGATGGAACGATGACCCTCGCCGGTCACGAGCCGGGAAACGACGGGAAGACCCGCGGCATACTCGTGAAAGCGAGGGCCAACAACGAGCTGGTGTATAAATACGTCTCCCCCGCGGGAGAACGTTGCGCGTTCTTCGAGGTCGTGGGGGACAACACGGGGTACACCTGCGCCGCCTTCTCCGCGCCGGACGAGGCGGGTGAGGCCAGCGTCGCGCGCCTGGATAACGCGGGACGCGTCCTGTACATCACGCGGCTGCCCGCGCGGGGATTTACCTTTACCGGCTTCCACGTCAGCATCGCGGATGCCTCCGTGATCGCCGCCGGGAACTCGGCGACCGACGGCGGCATCGTCTACAAGCTGCGCCCCGAGGGAGACATCGTCTTCTCGAAGACCGTGATACCTGCCTCCGCGAGTACCTCCCTGGATCACCTCTCCGTGGCGCGCAACGGCCTGATCCTCGCCGGGGGAAACGGCGAGGGACAGGGCTACTTCACGCTGCTGCGTAACGACGGCACGTCGCTCTACGCGGGTACTTCCCCGGGCGTGCTGGCGGGGGCCGCGATGAACGCGAATACCGCCGAGTCCACGATCGCCACCTTCGACGCCTCGACCTCTCACGGCTGGCTCGTCCGCGTCTCCGGGGCGGGGACGGTAGACTTCTCGCGGGTGATCGACGGCTTCTTCGATAACATCAAGCTAACCGCCAGCGGCGAGGTCACGCTGCTCTCCCGGCAGGAAGGACGCGTGGCTACCTACTCCCCGTTCGGGGAGCTGTTGTCCGGCGGGTACATCTCCGGGAGCAAGCCCGCCACCTACGACGCCACCTTGATCGCTACCTCCGGAGAGGTCGCCTTCTGGGGAATGAATAACCGGATCGTCAAGCTGGGACACGGCCTGTATATCTCCGACATGAAGATCACGAAGCCGGTCAACGGACTGGCAACCGCCCTCTTCACGGTGACGCTTACCGGCTTCTCGACGAACCGGGAAGGCGTGCCGCTACCGGTGAAGGTGGACTACGAGACGAGGCCCATCACGGCCACCGAGGAGGGTAACTTTATCCCGGTGAAGGGGCAACTGTCGTTTATCCCAGCGAAAGGAGAGAGCAACCAGTACTCGGTCAAGCAGAACATCGAGATACCCGTCAAGGCCAACGACCGCGTCGAGGGAACAAAAGAGTTCGAGGTACAGCTCGCCGGTGTACACCAGAGTTACCTGATCAAGCCGGTCGGCAAGGGCGTGATCGAGGACCAGCAGGCGATCGTCAAGCTGGTACGCGCGGAAGATGGCGTGGAAAACCTGAAGGATATCGTCTACGAGATCGGCCTCTTCAAGACGGACGGCTCGCCGCTCGTTAACGCCACCGGCGCCGGCATCGTCGTCGACGGTGGGTACGGCGAGGGAACGGCGGACGCGCTGGACTTCGACATGGGCATCGCCCCGCGGATCGTGATCCCGGGGGGAGAACAGTCGGGGAGCTTCGGCGTGCAGACCGCGGCAGACACGCGCTACGAGCTGGCAAAGACGGTAGTCGTCAACTTCGACAAGATACAGGCACTGGGCGGCACGAAGATCGCCTTCGAGAGTGCCGTGCTGAGTTGCGTCGGCACGGTGATTGACCAGCCGGCGATGATCATCGCCACCTCCCTGGGGGATCACCGCGTGAACAACAACGTGGTCTCCGGCTTCTTTAACCTCTCCCTGCACCGGGTGGCCGACGAGGCACTGCTCACCAACGCCACCGGTAACGACGTCGTCATCCGCCTTGTCGTCGACCCGGAGTCTTCCGCCCGCGAGGGGAAGGACTTCGTCCTCACGAACCAGCACGACCTGCGCATCGACGGTGACGGGAACCATAGCACCGTCACGCTAACCGGCGTGATCCTCTATAACAAGGACGAGATAGAGAAAAACGTCAGGATGACCGTCGAGAGCGTCCAGGTGCCGGAAGGCGCCTTGCCCGTCAGCATCTCGCCGAAGGGCGAGAAGGTATTCTTTACCATTAGAAAGTAGCGTCCCGCGCATCACGTTTCACACACACACACGTAATTTTATTGACAGGTGAAAGAACACGGATCCTCCCCCGGGAGGATCTGTATTGGCATGTATTGTAATTTGAGAATTGAAATGAAAATAGATGGTTAACAAGAACAGTGAGATGACAGATGCAAGCAGTCGGGAGCGGGACGCGCTCGCGGTAGCCGGCGGCACGATGACCTTGAAGGCGGTCATCGCGGGGACTCCCGGCGAGAACGGGAACGATCCGGGAGAGACCCCTCGCGTACATGAATATTCAATTAAACCAGAAATAACTCGACAATGAAGAAATACCATTCCCATCAACGATGGACACGCGTGATCCTCGCGATTCTCCTCCTGGGGATCGCGGGCGCGTCGTGTAAAAGAGAAAAGCCCGGCGAGAACGGGGAGACATCCTACAACCTCACCCTCAGGATGGGCGCGTACAGTACACCGGCCAGCGCGGGAATCATCCCGGCCACGCGCCTCTTCGCCTTTAACAGGAAGACGGGAGATACGCGTTTCAGCGAGGAGATCCTGAACCTCTCGCGTACCGCCACCGGTCTCTCCGCGCGCGTGAAGGCGGGCGACTGGAATATCGCCATGATCGCCCCGGCGAGCGCCTCCTCCACCTTCCTCCTGCCGTCCGGGGGGAAGAACATGGAGCTGACGCCGCTCTACAAGTACGTGCCGACCGTGGACCCGCTCACGGGGAAAAGCAGCAACGCCGACGAGTTGTTCAACGCCCGTGAACCGGTTTCCATCGAGGTGGACAGGCAGACGACCATCTCCACGCGCCTCGACCGGAACGTCGCCATGATAGAGATCATTATCAACAGGGCCACCGCCAACTTCGACAAGGCGGCCACGGATCACGTCATCGAGCTGCACCGCGTCCCCTCCACCATCAGCTACACCGGCGCGCTGCTCCCGGACAGGCATTCTCCCGATACTTTGCCCGATACGCACTTCCTCCGCGCGAGGGTGAAGCTCGCGGATCATCCCACGGCGAGCGGCTACCTGCACTCCGACACCGCGCGCTTCATCATCCCGGCGCACCGGGGCGGCGACTTCCTGGTCGCGAACCCTACCGACACGACGACCCTCAAGATGCTCCTGAGGGTAAACCTCCAGCGGACGGGAGGCTCGCGCTTCATCAAGTCGAAAGAGATCCCGCTGGTGACGAAGTGCAACCGCGTTCTCCGCGTCAACGTCAACGTCAACGACGGCATCGCTTTCATCACCGAGGTGTTGCCGTGGGAAAACGTCGATCTCTCCGCGACCGTCGGCGAGCCATATACCAACTGGCTCTACGTGAAACGCGGCGCCACCGGTAACGGACAATCGTGGAACGACGCCCTGCCGGACATCTCCACCGCCATCAACAAGGCCCTCGTCCTGCGAAGTCACTCGATCCCCCTCAACGGCATCCTCGTCGCGGGGGGCAGCGCCGTCGGCGCGTACGAGGAAGCCTTCACCGTCCCGAGCGGGATAAAAATCTTCGGGGGATGGGCAGGAACTCCCGGCACCGAACTCCCCGCCGCCGACTCCTCGGCCCCGTACACCTCCACCCGTCGCGACCTCGCCGCGTGCAAGGCCATCGTCTCCCCGCCATCAGGCGGGATCAACCTCGACGCGGACTCCACCGTCCTCGACGGCTTCATCATCCGCGGGGCAACGGGCAACGCCGTCCCGCTACTCGTCAACCACTCCTCCGCGTGGGTCAACGCCGTCGAGGTGCTCGACAACCCGGTCACCTCCGGCTACGCCCTCGTCCTCACCGCCGGCACGGGCACGAATATCCTCGTGGCGGACAACGACGGCGGGGTCGTCCTCGGCACCAACGCCACCCTTGTCAACGCCACCATCGCCAACAACGCCTCCTCCTCCAGCTTCCTCGGCAAACTGCAAAACGCCGTCTACTGGGGGAACAGCGGGACGCCGGTAACGGGAAGCGACGTGGAATACTCCGCCTTCGACGGCACCACGCCACCCTCCGGCCTGCAAAACATCGCCATCAACGCCGGCAACACCGCCTGGTTCTCCACGAGCGAGACGATCCCCGGCCCGCACTTCAACCTCTCCTCCGCCCCGCGCTACGCCGTTTCCACCGTCACCCCCAACCGCTCCCCCCTCCTCGGGCGCGGTAACGGGAAACGCTTCGATGCCGTCACCGCGGCCATGACCGTCAAGAAGGACATCGACGGTAACCCGCGGCATAACGAGAACACCGACATCGGTTGTCACGAGGGCCTCGGCAGCGCCGTCGGCTTCCAGCTCCGCTGGGACATGACCTCCATATACATCTCCACGAAGGAGAACAACGAGAGCGAGCACCCCGCGTTGCTCTTCAACAACACCGAGGGAGCGCTCGTCAAGTGGTGGGTATCCGCGAAGAGCATCACCTCCAGTCGTTACTCCCTCGTCTCCGGGCACGTCTCCGGCGAGGGGAACGCCGACGATCTCGGCCACTTCAAGTTGAAGTCGGCGAAGGCCAACACGGAAAACTACTCCGTCTTCTGCGGGCAGGTCACCCTCCACAGCAACCTCGGCGATTACCTGCCGGACGTCACCATCGACGTCTACCAGACGCCGGGGAAATCCGTCCCGTGGACGTCGGGGTACGTCGGCTCGTTCCACCGCAACAGCGAGGTCGAGGAGCGCGTCATCTTCGGGAGCAACTCCGGGGCGTGGACCGCGCGCATAGTCAGCGGCGTGGCCTGGATCAAGATCGACAATCACCCGCGAGGGTACAACAACGGTATCGTCGAGAGCACCTTCGACGGGGCGGTATCCGGTTCCGGCGACATCCACTTCCGCGTCGGGATGAAGAGCACCCTCCCCCCCGGTGAACCGCCACGCTACGGCCTGATCTCCATCAGTCGCGGCGGCGGCGCGGCCCTCTTCTTCGTCCGGCAGGGCGAGGAGGCGGATTACCTCTACGGGCCGGAAGCGCAAGGGCGTACCAAGAAACCCGACGGGCGACCCGACGCCATCAAGTTCTCCCCCTATAACCTCACCGACCCGCTCGGGAGGTTCAACGCGGACGGCGTGCCGCTCGGCACGAACGGAGGGGCGTTCGTCGATTATCCCTCGAAGACGGGCTACTTCTTCAAGTTCTCGGATACCCGCGCCTTCTATCCCGACAACAGCATCAACGGGACGAAGCTCACCTCCTCGTATACCCAGACGTGGGACGCGAGCGGCAACCCCTGCCCGCCCGGCTATCACGTGCCGACGAACCCGGAGTTCGTGGAGAGTTACTTCATGAACGAGAACATCAACGAGGCTTTCTCCGGGGGGAACAAGACGACCTTCCTCTGGGGGCGCATCGCCGACGGGTACTTCGACAAGTACTCCGCCTCCGGCGCGCGCGAGTGCGGCACGGGCCCCGACCGCGCCACCGAGGGGCTGTTGATCTACAACGATTACAACAACGCGTCGGTCTTCTTCCCGATGGCGGGCAAGCGCGTCACCGACTCGCCCGGCAACAAGTTCTTCGATAGAACGGGCACCGACGGCGGCGGGAGGTACGTGCAGTGGACCATGACGAGCACGGAGCAGAACTCCAACAAGGTCTACGTCACGCACAGCTTCGGGTCGGGAACCACGGGGCACATCGGCATGTCCTGCGCCGTGAACGACACGCGCAAGAGCGAGGCCGTCTCCATACGCTGCGTGAAAGATTAACTCCCCCCCGTCACCGGAACATGTTCCGAAGCCACCGGAACATGTTCCGGGGCGACGGCGGGATTTAAGAATTGCGCGGTATTGTATTTCATTGTCATCGTTGCTTTATTAAACGGGTTGGACGGGTTGCGTGCCCCAGGGGCGTACGGTGACGGTGACGTCGGCGCCGATGAATTGTATATCGAGGTGAATGATAACGCGTTCGAAGGGGTCGTCGGGGATCGTCGAGGGGTCGATGACGCGGTACAAGGGGGTCTCGTAGATGACCTCGCGTGTCGACGGGTCGATGACGCGGACGGTGACGTTGGGGTCGGTGAAGTCGAACGGGAAGGTGACGATGGT
>JAIRKS010000105.1 GCA_031259905.1 Odoribacteraceae bacterium | reverse complement strand
TAACGCCGGGAGGAGACTGCACGATTCCGGGAAGGGACCGTGTGACGCCGGGAAGGGAATATATAATGCCGGGAAGGAACTCCACGACGCCGGGAAGGGAATATATAATACCGGAGAGGGAGTGTATAATATAAGGTATAGACTGCACGATGCCGGGGAGGTACTCCATGACGCCGGGCAGGGTTTCCTTCCCGTGGATCAGGTTTTCACGCGGGTAGCCCGGTGCAGGGGACAGTCGGGAGGTAGCGGGCAAGCGGTCAAGAGGAAGCGGGCGGGAACGCTTCGCTTGTTGTCGCGGGTGCGTCTTTCTCGAGCCGGGGGTAGGTGACGCGGGCGTGGTAGATGGCGACGAGTTGTTCCGTGTAAACGCGTTTCACGGTGGCGATGTCCTTGAAGGTGATGTCCGCGTTATTGAATCGTCCCTCCTCGAGCTGGGTGGTGATCAGCTCGTTCACGAGTTTGGCGATGTTCTCCTCGTTCTTGACTTCCAGGGCGCGGGAGGCGGCCTCGACGGCGTCGGCCATCATCACCACGGCGCATTCCTTGCTTCCCGGGTCGGGACCGGGGTAGGTGAAGGCGGTCTCGTCGATGGTGCGGTCGGGGTACTTGTTCTTGTAGGAGAAGTAGAAGTATTTCGCCTTGCTCCTGCCGTGGTGCGTGCGAATGAAGTTGATGATCGCTTCCGGCAGGTTGTGCTTCCGGGCCAGCTCGACGCCCCGCGTGACGTGTTCGATGACGACGCGTGCGCTCTCGTCGAAGTCGAGGGAGTCGTGCGGGTTTACCCCGCCGGCCTGGTTCTCGATGAACATGACGGGGTCGAGCGTTTTGCCTATGTCGTGGTAGAGCGCGCCGGTACGTGCCAGCAGGGGGCTTCCCCCGACGTGGTAAACGGCTTCCTCGGCGAGGTTGGCGACCATCAGCGAGTGCTGGAACGTCCCGGGTGCCTTTTTCGTGAGCAGTCGCAGGAGGGGGTGGTTAGGGTTAGAGAATTCCACGAGGCTGATTTCCGAGGTGTAGCCGAAGAGTTTCTCGAACAGGTATAACACCGGGTAGGCGAGGCACAGGAGGAGGGCGTTTCCCGTCAGGGCGGCCAGCGCGAGCAGGTCTGCCGCGGTGAACGCTCCCCGGTGGAGGAGCGTGAAGGCGCTGTACACAAGCAGGTAGGTGGCCAGGACGAGCGCCACGGCCATGAATAGCTGGCCGCGGCGTTGCAGGTGCGAGAGGCTGTAGATGGAGACGATCCCGCCGGCGAGTTGCATGAACGTGTACATGTAGCTGTCCGGGGCGAGGTAGGCCACGAGCAGGACGGTGCCCAGGAGCAGGAATAGCGCCGCCCGGCTGCCGAAGAGGATGTTGACGATGACGGGGAAGAAGAGCACGGGGACGAGCAGGACGTGCAGTTCGAGGGTGTAGCCGGCTATCCCGGCGAGCACCGTCAGGAGGAACATGCAGTGGAGGAAGACGAAGTCCTTGTTGCTGTAAAAAAGCCGTTTCCGCGAGAAGTAGAGGAAGATCGAGAAGCTCGCGAGGGCGATTAGCGTCAAGATGGTCTGGGAGATCGTGACGAGTAGCCGGGCGCGGGCGGGGCCGACGGCGCGGGCTTGCTCGATCTTGAACGATTCGAGGATGGTGTATTTTTCCGGCGAGACCAGCTCTTTTTTCGCGATGATCGTCTCGCCCTCGCGCACGATGCCGCGGGTGCGGTTGATCTCCTTGAGCCTCGCCTCCAGGGAGAGGTGGGTTTTTTGCTTGTCGTAGACGAGGTTTGGCTTGAGGTAATCGTTCAGGTCGAGGTCGATCAGTTCTTTTTTCGCTTCCCGCGGGATGTTCATCCCGTTAATGAAGTCGACGAGGGTGGAGTACGCGTTTTTCAGCGTGTATACCTGGTTGAAGTCTACCTCCCGGGCGAAGTTGTTCTTCGCCACGGTGATCGCGCGGAGGTCTTCCTGCCGGAGTTCCCCGGGGAGGAGGAGGATTCCCTTCTCGTAGATCTCTTGTAGCTTGTTGGCGACGGCGCTGCCGGGGTAGTTCTTGCCCGCGCGGTCGCGAAACCGGTCTACCTGTGCCCGCGCGACGGTCTCCACGTGATAAAAGATGGGGGGGTACTCGCGCGTGATTTTCTCGACCTCGGCCTGCAGTTCGTCCGGCGTCTTGTGTATGGGGAAGTCGAAGGGCGCGACGAGCGTCTCGTGTAACCAGGGCATTCCTTTCTGGTAGGTGGCGTCGAAGGGGGTGATCTTCGGGAGGAGCATGACGATGATGGCACTTATGATCAAGATAATGCCGATCTTGAGGAGGTGCTGGAGTAGCCGGTGTTTCTTGTTCTTTTCTAACATGTGATTCGCGTGAAATGTGCGAGGAAAGGTAGGAATAAAATCCCGGCGGGCGTGAGAAAAAATGATCTTTCCGCGCCCGCCGTCCCGGTGTCCCCCGGTAGGGGTTTACTCTATCCCGGCGATTTCCACGCTCGGGGTGATCTTCGCTACCAGTCCCTGTAATACTTTCCCGGGGCCGATTTCCAGGAACGAGCCGGCCCCGTCGGCGACCATGTTTTGCACCGTACGCGTCCAGCGCACGGGGGCGGTCAGCTGGTCGATCAGGTTCTGCCGGATGACGCCCGGGTCCGTTGCCGGGAGCGCGTCGACGTTCTGGTAGACGGGGCACGTGGGGGGCGCGAACGGGGTGTCCCGGATCGCCCTGGCCAGCTCTTGCCTGGCGGGTTCCATCAGCGGGGAGTGAAAGGCTCCCCCGACGCCGAGGGGCAGGACGCGCCGCGCTCCGGCCGCTTTCAGTCGCTCGCCGGCGATCGCGATCCCCTCGAGGCTACCGGAGATGACCAGCTGGCCGGGACAATTGTAGTTGGCCGTGACGACTACCTCGTCGATCCCCGCGAGTATCTCCTCGACGGTCTCGTCGGGAAGGCCCAGCACGGCGGTCATGGTCGACGGGGTTACCTCGCACGCTTTCTGCATGGCCAGCGCGCGGGTGCTCACTAATCGTAGGCCGTCTTCAAGCGCGAGCGCGCCGCTCGCGACCAGCGCGGAGAACTCGCCCAGCGAGTGTCCCGCGACCATTCCCGGCTTTTCCTCCAGCGAGTCGGCCAGGATGACCGAGTGAAGGAAGATGGCCGGTTGCGTGACCTTGGTTTGTTTTAGCTCCTCGCTTGTCCCGTGGAACATCAGGTCGGTGACGCGAAACCCGAGGATGTCGTTCGCGCGCTCGAAGAGGGAGCGTGCCGCGGGGGAGGTCTCGTAGAGGTTCTTCCCCATGCCCGTGAACTGGGCGCCCTGGCCCGGGAATACAAATGCTCGTTTCATGACGTGTCTTTTGGTTAATGAAATTTATTACTGATTAGACGGATGAACTCCTCCCTCGTGGCCAGTTTTTCGAAAGCGCCGCTGAAGTCTGAGGTGGTGGTTACCGAGTGTTGCTTTTGCACCCCTCGCATCACCATGCAGGTGTGCCTCGCCTCGATCACGACGGCCACGCCGAGCGGGTTCAACGTCTCGTGGATGCACGTTTTGATGTCGCGCGTCAGGCGTTCCTGCAGCTGCAGCCTCCTGGCGAAGGCTTCCACCACGCGCGCGATCTTGCTTAACCCCGTGATATACCCGTTCGGGATGTAGGCCACGTGCGCCCGCCCGAAGAAGGGGAGCAGGTGATGCTCGCACAGGGAGTAAAGCTCGATGTCTTTCACGATGACCATCTGGCGGTAGTTCTCTTTAAAGAGGGCCGATCGCAGGATCTCCGCCGGGTCTTGCGCGTATCCCCGCGTGAGGAACTGCATGGCCCTGGCTACCCGCGCGGGGGTATCCTTCAGTCCCTCGCGCGCGGTGTTTTCTCCCAGCAGGCGTATGATCTCCTGGTAGTGGTGGCTTAATTGCCTGGTTTTCTCCTCGTCGAAATGCTCTACGTTCTGGTAATCCGGTATGACGTTCATCGTGGTCTATTTATAAAACGGGAGCAAAAGTACAACTAAAATCATAAACCCGGAAGCCCGTTTCGAGTACCGGGGAGCGTCATCGCGACGCGAAGTTTTCACGTGGTATGATAAAAATAGTACCTTGCAATGCATGGTAGTATGTTTGTTTTTCATACCTTCGCGTGGAGTTTATCAACGTACCGTTAATTTAATTCAGAACGCATGAAAAAAGTAGTAGTAGTTTACCTGGACGACAAGGTGTTCCAAATGGAGGAAGAAGCGTACTTCTACCTGCACGGGGCACTGGAAAACCAGTGGCAGAAAAAAGACCTGGAAGCCCGCGTGGCCGGGATCCTGGAAGAAAAAACGAGGGAGAACAAGGCGATCACCCTCCCGGAGGTGGTCGAGGCGCTGTACCGGCTCGGGATCAAGTCACCAGACGGGTGTTTCGCCGGCAACCCGGTGAAGAAACTCTACCGTCAGCCCTCCGACAAGGTGATCGCGGGCGTGTGTGGCGGGCTGGGGAGGTATTTCGGGATCGATCCCGTGCTGGTGCGCGTGCTTTTCCTGCTCGCGTTCTTCCTGGGATCGTTGGGTTTCTGGGTCTACGTGGCCCTTTGGATCGTCATCCCTAGGTCTCCCGCGCCATGAGCATCGATAACGCGCGTGCTCAGATGCGGAAGGGGATACTGGAGTATTGTATTCTATCCGTGCTGTCCGACGGCGACGCGTACGCCTCGGACATTCTCGACAAGTTGAAGGGGGCGCGGATGATCGTCATGGAGGGGACGCTTTACCCGTTGCTCACGCGGCAGAAAAATGCCGGGTGGCTGTCGTACCGCTGGGAGGAGTCGACGCAGGGTCCCCCGCGGAAATATTACTCGATCACCGAAGAGGGGCGTCGTTTCCTCGTCGACCTGGACGCCTCGTGGCAGGAGCTGGTGGACACGGTGAATAAACTTCGTCATTGTTAAACGTCATAAACACGATCACATGAAATGTATCAAGATCATCCAGGTTAACGGGATTTCCTTTCACGTCGAGGAAGAGGCGTGCGATAGCTTGTCGGCCTACATGGAGGCCCTCAAGGAGTATTTCAACAACGAGCCGGGCGCGGGGGAGATCATCGCCGACATCGAGGCGCGGATCGAGGAGCTGTTCGCGGAACGTCCCGGCGGCGTCGATGCCGTCGTCACCGCCGGGGAGGTCGCGCGGGTGATAGAGACGCTCGGCACGGTGGAAGACATCGCCGGCAGTGCCCCCGGCGCCGGCAGTGGCGTCGCCTCCCCGCCGCCGGAGAGGCCCTTCAAGCGGATCTACCGCGACATGGACAGGCGCTACATCGGCGGCGTCTGCGCGGGTATCGCTCACTGGACGGGGATACCCGCCGGGATCATCCGCCTGTTGTTTATCGTGATCACGCCGTTGTGGGGGTTCTCCCTCGTGGTATACCTGCTGCTCTACGTCATCATCCCGCCGGCGCGGGGCGCGGCGCAGAAGCTCGAGATGACCGGCCAGCCGGTAAACATCGACACGATCGCGAGGAGCGTCAACGAATCGTTCTCCCTCTCTTCGTTCCGCCGGTCGCTGAACCGGTTCGCGGGGGGCGCGTGGGCGGTAGCGCGCGGGATTTTCCGGTGCTTGCTGAACGTGACGCGGGTCGTGCTCGGCATCATCCTGTACGGGAGCGGCCTGTTTCTACTCGTGGCGCCGGGCAGCGCGTTACTGCTGGAAGAGGCGATCTTCTCGCGCGGCGTGCAGTGGGAGCTGCTCCGGTTAGAGGAGATACTGCCCCGCGTCGTCACCCCCCTCTCGTGGTGGCTATTCCTCGCGGGCGGCATCGCGTTGATCCTGCTGCTGGCGTTCATGTGCTTCTTCTGGGGCACGTGGTTGATGTTCCGGTTCAAGATCCGTCGCGCGCCCGTTCACCTCGCGATACTGTTCGCGTGGGTGGGCATGTTCATTCTCGTGACGTGCGTGGTTGTCGCGGAGATACGCCGTCACGCGTGGGAGAACGAGATAATGGAGACGCGCGTGCTGCCGGCGGTCAAGACGTTACACCTCGGGATGACGCCGTCGGGCTTGCAGCTCGCCAACTTCCCCTCGCTGGAGGTCTACTACGACAGGAAGGGCGATCGTTTCCACGGGCAGCCGGGGGTGCGCGTTTTGCGTGGCGACAACGCGTCGATTACCCTCGACGTGTGTCGCTACGCGACGGGGAAGAACAAGGGCGAGGCGTACCGGCGCGCCGGGGAGACGACTTACCGCGTGGAGGCGCGCGACTCGCTGCTGCTCTTCCCCGAGTTCTTCGAGGTGTCGCCGGGGGATCGCTGGGATTTCCAGCAAGTACGCGTCGCGGTGCACGTCCCCGTCGGGACGGTCATCGTTATCGACAAGCCGGTCGCGGGGTTGTTATTACACAGGTGGTCGTGGCGGCGCGGCACCTTCGACGGCACGTCCCGGTGGGTGATGATGGAAGACGGGGACCTAATACCGTTAGTCAAGTGACCCGGCACTAACGCGCCAGGATCCTCGCGATCGTCCCGGCCGCCCCGGGGTGACCGAGGCGACGGGAGGTCTCGAGGTCCTGCAGCGCCTCCTTCCGGTTATCGAGCTGGAGGCGGGCGATGGCGCGGTTATAATAGGCGCTGGCGTTCGACGGGTCGATGGCGATGGAGCGGGAATAACCGTCGATCGCCTCGCCGGTCTCGCCCTGTTGCTGGAGGACGACGGCGCGGTTAAAGAAGATGGCGCTGGATTGCAGCCCCAACGCGATGGCCGCGTCGTAATCGGCGATCGCCCCGTCGAGATCACGCGTCTTGTAGCGGGCGATACCTCGGTAATGGTAGGCGTCCGTGAAGGCGGGATCGAGCGCGATGGCGCGACTGTAATCGCGGATAGCCTCCTTTTCCTCTCCGAGGTTCTCGTGGATGATACCCCGTTGATAATACGCGCGGGCATGTCCCGGTGCGCCGGCGATGACGCGACCGATGTCCTCGAGTGCTTCCCGCGTCATCTTCATGTTGGCGCGGACGACGGCACGGTTGAAGTAGGCCGGGAGGTACGCGGCGTCGGAGTCGATGGCGTTGTCCAGCGCCTCGATGGCTTGCTCGTGCAACCCGCGGTCGATGTACTCCAACGCCCGGCGGTTACTCTCGGTGGCGGGTTGGTTGGTGCACGCCGCGAGAGAGATGATCCAAATGATCCGTGACAGGTATCGCATGTTGCATGGTATTAAAAATGATTCCCCAAAGTTAGTGATTCTCCCGGGATAACAGCGACATTCCCCGGATAAACGCGAGGCGGGAGGAGTTTCTTCCCCCGGCATCGTGCAGTCTATACCTTATATTATACACTCTCTCCCCGGCATCGTGCAGTCTCCTTCCGGCGTCACGCGAGGGGGGATCGAAAAAATTTTCCCGGGGATATTATACTCCCCTCCGGGGGGAAGTGACCCGGCACCGGTCTTCCCGGTCAGAAGGTGGCTTGCAGCGAGAGGGAGAAGGAGCGGGCGAAGGGGTAAGCGGTGCCTCGCGCGATCTCGACGGAGGAGAGGCGCGCGACGTCGGAGGCGTCGAACGAGAGGCGGAGGCGACGGAAGCCGGCACGGGAGATCGCCTGGATGCGGTCGAGGTCGTAGGAGAGGTTGACGGACGAGAGCGTCCACGTGTTGATTTTCACGATGAAGCGGCTGACGGCACGGGTCGCGGAGCGGCCGGCGCTCTCCACCATATCGACGAGCGTCTGGCTGTAGAGTTGCTCGTCGACGCGGTAAGTCACCCCGGCGTTGAGTTGAAGGCCCTTGAAGCTGGCGTTGATGCCGAGTATGCCGGTCGTCCCGGATGGCGAGTTGTCGTTGGTGATCGTCCCGGGCGGGGCGACGGGGTCGGGGAGCTTGACGGTCTTGCTCGCGTTGCGCGTGCCGGACGCGTGGAGGTTGACGTGACCTTGTCGTCGCGGGTCGTCCCACGCGCGGTAGTTGACGCGGAACTCCATGCCGGTGTTCTGCACCTTGCCGAGGTTCTCCACGCTAGAGGTAAAGCCGGTAGAAGAAGGAAGCGCGACGTCGCTAAGCAGGTCGTCCGTGGTGGCGACGTAGTAGTCCGCGTGGAGGGAGAGCCGGTGATTAAAGAGTGTGGCGTCGATGCCGGCGTTCCACTCGTGCACGCCGGCGATGGAGTAGTCGCTCGCGTCGGGTGTAGGCGTGCCGGTGTACCCGGCGGATGCTCGCGCTTTCAGTAGCGTGATGCCCGCGAGGTGCTCCATGAAGCTTTCCCGGTGCAGGTTCCAGCCCGCGCCGATCGACCAGGAGTGTTGCCGCCGGGAGAGCCTGCCGAATCGCGGGTCATCGCCGCGGCGCGACGACGCGTTCACGAGGTAGCGCCCGTCGTACGAGTAGTCGATCGCCCCGAGCAGGGCCAGCTCCCGCGTGGCGCTTTCGATGGTCTTCAGTCTCCCGTTCCCGGTTTCCTGGCCGGTGATGTCGAGGTCTGTTCCCGGGGTACCTTGGCCGGTCACCGTGGTGTAGCTGTAATCCCCCGCGTTCACGTTCCCGCCGGCGAGGAGGAGCAGCGCGTGTTTCCCGGCGTTCATCGTGTAGCGCGCGTCGACGGTGGCGGAGAAGAGGCACGCGGTGCCGTCGCCGGCGAAGTAGAGTCCCTTGCTCATCGCCAGTAGCCCGCCGGGCAACATGCCGGAGCTGGGGAGGTCCGCGGGGTAGATGGCCCTCGCGCGGTAGCGGGTCGAGGTGACGCCGGCCCTCCCGGTCAGCGTGAAGCCCGTGAAGGCGTTCCACCCGGCGAGGAGGTTATTCGTGACGCGCGTCGTCCGCGTGTAGTCCTCCGTGTTGGCGATGGCGTTTCGCGCGGCAAGGGGGAGATCGCTCGTCGTGTCTCCCTCGTCGCGCGTGTACCACGAGTAGCTTCCCCACGGGGAGTGGTTCGCCCGCCCGCGGGTAATCTCGAGGTCGTCGCGGAGGAAGAGGTTTTTCAGCCGGAGGGATAGCGACACGTCGCCGGTGAAGGTGACGCGGGAGGATCCTTTCATGACGCCCGTCGTCTCGTTGGCGAAGAGGTTCGTGCCGCCGCGGAAGGCCTTGTGTCCTCCCTCGACGCGGAGGGCATGCTTCTGTCCGGTGGCCACGCGCGTCGGTCGCGCCGTCACGTTCGTTTCGAGGGTCGTCAGGTCGGGCGAGAGGAGGTCGAGGCTACCGGTGTAGGTTACTTGCAGCGGTCGTTCGCCCGGTTGTCTTGTCTCGATGACGATCACCCCTCCGGCGGCTTTTTCCCCGTGTATCGCTTTCGCGGCGGCGTCTTTTAGCAGCGTGACGGTCTCGACGCGGTTCATGTCCATGTCGATGACCCGCTCGATGTTTACCTCGAGGCCGTCGACGATAAACAGCGGCGGGTATTCCTTTTCCATCTTGGGGTGGCCGAACTGCCCGCGCACGCGTGTCGTCGGCAGCGCGTTGGGGTTCGATCCGTTCACGAGGTCCTCGACGAGCTGTAACGAGGGGTCTATGTTTTTCAGGCTTTGCAGGATGTTCGTGTTCCCTGCCGCGCGCAGTTCTTGCCGCGTGACGACTCGTGCCGCCCCGGTGAAGCTGCCCGTCGGGCGGTGGAAGATTCCGGTCGCGATGGTCTCCCCGCGTTTCCCGTTTTCTTCTTCCCCGCGACCGGCTGGCGTCGCCTGCCCGTGCCGTTGCCCGTGGGACGCCGCGGGGGAAAGGATTAACAGGATCGTGCCCGCCAGTATCGTGACGATTTTCGTTCTCGCCGGCAGGCTTTTCGCGTCGTGCTCTCTTTTTTTCATGTGCTGTTGCTTGGTGATAGTTCCTTTTTTCTCGTTGTTCTTTGTTTTTCTCGTACTCGCGAAGATATATCTTTTTTTTCGTTCACGATAGTCGCGCGACCGGCAGTAGCTCCCCGGCAAGTCGCGTGTCCGGGGATCCCGGCGCGCACCTGCCGTCCTTCCGGCGAGGAGAGGTCGTACTTTACGCGGACCACGCCGCGGGAGGCTTCCCGCGCGGCTTCCCCGGCGGGGATTTTTTCCATCTCGCGGTTCCCGGATTTCTTCGCGACGTGCGCCACGCCCTCGCCTTTCTCCATGTCGCACTTGACGGCGACGAGGCAGAGCGCGGGGACGCGCCGGTAGCGGGGGGAGGCAAAAAAAAACCTCGCACCGCGGGAAGCGGCACGAGGGGCGGGAAGATGGTAATCACGGGCGATTGCCTCGTGAGGTTATCGTTTTAGTTAATGATGACGGTGACGGTGTCACTCCACGGCCCGTGCTCGAGCCTGGGGTTGATCCACGCGATGGCGACGGAGAGTTCTTTCTTTACGTCGGCATCGTTGAAGAGGAGATCCACGTGCAGGCGCGTGTAATTCTTCTCGTGCCATTCCTCTTGCCCTTCCAGCCGGGTACGGAGGCAGATGCCGTAGTACTTCTCGCTCTTCAGGTAGGTTGTCGCACCGTCGAGCTGCGGGATGCTCGCGAAGATGCTAACGATGTGGTGTTTCCCGCTGTCCACGTTGATGGCCGGCGCGCGCGGGGGGACGGGGAGCGGGTGGTGCGCGTGGTGTTTCCGCGTCCGGATGCTCATGGCCTCCAGCTCGCCATTGCTGATGTTCATGTTGGAGGTTAACGTCGGTATGAAGACGGAGAGGTACTCGCGTAGTGCCACGAAGGAATCTTTCTTCAACTTGGCCGTCTTTCGGCTCCTGTCTTCCTTGTTGGAATTCGTCGTGTAGGCGGTCCTGGCGTCGGTCGCGTACTTGCTTAGTTCTTGCAACGTGGCGGTACTGAGTTTCCACTCGGTGGCGTTCGTCACGCATTTCTCGTAGATGTTCAATGCCCACGCGATGAATTCGGCGTCTTTAGTTGGAGTCATTGATGGCATAATGTTTCATTTTTGAGGTTAAAGAATAGTGTTTGTATATCGACGCTACAAAGGTAAGAAATATTTCTCACGTGTTGATGTTTCCGGTGTCTTTTTTTTCAAGTTTTTTTTTAGAGGGTGTTGTTTTTTTTATTGTCACGCGATGTTTCCCGCGCCAGACGCGGGTTTCACGTCTCCGGGGAGGGGAAATGCGTCCGCGGGTGTGGAGCACTTGTCCGCGGGTGTGGAGAGGTTGTCCACGGGGG
>JAIRKS010000012.1 GCA_031259905.1 Odoribacteraceae bacterium | reverse complement strand
GGCTGTTGCTGGGGCTGGGGCTGGTGCAAGTGGCCGCCGCGCGGGCGTCGCGCCTGCCGAACCGGCCGGGAGTGCGCGGGAAAGCGCTGGCGGCGGCAGCGTTCATGGTCGCGGGGATCATCTCCGGCGGCGCGTTTTACCTGTCGCACCGGCAGGATCGCGTCACGCGGGAGGCGCTCGTGGCTTGCCTCGACGCGTACCGCGACGCGCCGAGTATGACGCTCGTCGAG
Organism: Odoribacteraceae bacterium; assembly: GCA_031259905.1. Classification (GTDB taxonomy): domain Bacteria; phylum Bacteroidota; class Bacteroidia; order Bacteroidales; family Marinifilaceae; genus JAIRKS01. Next base: position 2,573 of record JAIRKS010000012.1, on the reverse strand, counting down.
CAGTCGATCGACTACCGGCAGGAGGGCGACAGGATGCGCCTCTCCTCGCGGCTCGTCCTCGAGAACAGGACGGGCGGGCGCATCGACGAGATTCTCCTGTACCTGAACCCGGGGTTACGCGTCGTCGCGGCGCGGGATGACGGCGGCAAGGCGCTCGGCCACGTCCGCGACCGGCTGGTGGTACGCGTTGCCGCGTCTGCCGGCGCCGGGGAGCGGAGCGTGATCGAGCTGGACGTCGAGGGGCGCATCGACGAGCGGGCGTGCCTGCTTGACGTGACGGACGACGCGCGACGGGACGCGTCGGCATCGAGCGCCTTCAACTGTCGCTTCGGACGGCGGCACGCGTTGCTCGACCGCTCGTTCACGTGGCTGACGCCGGACTGCTCGTGGTATCCCGTGACGGCGGCACCGGCAAACCCGGCGAACCCGTACAACTTGTCGCGGGATTTCAGTCGCTACACGCTGCGCGTCGTTCGTCCTGCCGGGCGGACGGTGCTCTCGCAGGGAGCGCGGGAGGAGAGCGGCGATACCGTCGTCTTCCGCCCGGAGCAGCCGCTCAAGGGGATCACGCTTTGCATCGGCGACTTCTCGCGCCACTCGATCACGGTCGATTCCACGGTACTCGAGCTGTACCTCCTCCGCGGCCACGATTACCTGACGCGCGGCCTGGAGCAGCTCGCGGACACGCTGCCGGAGCGCCTGCAGGGGATGAAAACGAAGATCGAGGCCACTGCCGGTCGCGACTACCCGTTCCGCCGCTTCGCCCTCGTGGAAGCCCCGCTACCGATCGCGAGCCATTACCGGGAGTGGCACGGCGGGAGTGATCTCGTGCACCCGGAGATCGTCCTCTTCCCTGAACGCGGGCTGGGCGTCTGCCCGGATTTCGAGCGGGAGAGGAGCAGGGGGCACGTGAAGTACCTCGTCTCCGTGGCCCTCGAATCCCTTCTCCTGAAGCAGGAGCTGAAGATCCCCGAGCGCGCCGATTTCGCGCGGGGGATCGCGCGCCACGCCCTGTCGCGAGGGCCTGCCGTCCGCCCGGAGAAAAACCCGCGCGAGATCATGTCGCTCTTTCACGACCACGCCGGCGCGCTGCGTTCGCCCGACTTCCCGCTGCTCGACGCGACGCTGCACGTGCTGCTGAGGAGTCAGTATGCCAACTCGACGCGCATCTTCTCGCGGGGCTTTACCTCGCCGGAACACCTGGCGTCGACGCGGGTAAACGCTTACCTCGACGGACATTCCCTCCAGGAGGCCGTCGAGGATAGAACGCTCGACCCGGTGCTCCTGGCCGAGATACTGGATGCCAAGGCCGGTGAGTTGTCGCGCCTGTTCGTCCCGCGCGGGATCGACGGCGACACGCTCCTGGCGTTCGTCAAGCGTTACGCGGGGGAGCATCCCTTCCGGGAGATCCCCTTCGAGCAATTCAACCGGGATTTTTCCGCCCGCTTCGGCGCGGACTGGCGGGACGTGCTGCCCGCGTGGTACGCCGGTCGCGCGCTTCCCGCCTACCTCGTGGAGGCGCCCGTCGTGTGGCCGGACGAGGAGGGGGGCTACCGGGTCTCGTTCGCCGTCTTCAACGATAGCGACACGGACGGGGTCGTCACGCTGCAAGGCGTCGGGCAGCGAAATCTCTTCAGCGGCACCTCCTCCGTCACCGTCCTGAAGGAGGGAGCGAGCACGCGGATCATCGTGGAAGGCTTCATCGAGAACATCGCGCGCGACGTCCCCGTGCCGGCGCGTACCGGGAAGCGGGTCGTGCTCCGCGTGGGGGACAAGATCATGTTCCCGTCCCTGGGCATGCACGTCGCGCGGAACACGCCCAACTTTCTCGCCGGGACGGAGCAGGCCAACGGCCCGTCGGGCGTGCCGGTGGGGGAAATGCCCGTCGGGCGGGAGTACTTCTTCACCCCCGGCGAGGTCGTCGTTGACGACTCCGACCCCGGCTTCTCGGTCGTCCACGCTCGCCGTGGCGACGGCACGCGGGCGTGGCTACAGCGGGTCAACGGGAAGCCGGGCGTTCCTGTCGTCGCGACGGGCAAGTGGAACACTTTCCTGGACGCCAGGTCGCGCGGCCTCTTCATCCTGGGCGAACACCGGAAGCTGGCCGGCAGCGGGAGACATCCCGTCCGCTGGACGGCACGGGTGGAGGAGGAGGGGATGCACGAGGTGTCCGCCTACCTCGCCCCGCGCATGAACCTCTCCGTTGGCGTGGGCACTTCACCTGACGAGGCAACCGAGGCATTCCAGCATTACGCCGTCTCCACCGCCGGCGGCGTCGAGGAGGTGAGCGTGAACATCATTCCTTGCGGCTGGATCTCCCTCGGTCGCTTCCGTCTCCCGGCGGGCGAGTGCTCCGTCACGCTCGACGACCGCGGGGAGAAGGGGCAGGTGATCATCGCCGACGCCGTCAAGTGGGTGCGCGTCGAGTGAGCACGTGAAGGAGTGGCAAGGCAAGGGGCCGCGCGGGATTTACCGCGTGGCCTCTTTGCTTGTAAGCACGAGACGTGCTCGTCCCCTCCCGGCATGTTTCACGCCTAACCCGGCAGCCGTCCTGCACGTGGGAAAGCCTGTCG
>JAIRKS010000222.1 GCA_031259905.1 Odoribacteraceae bacterium | reverse complement strand
GAGACGGCCGTAAGCATGATGCTGGATGACCGGGGAGAGAATGCCCTGTGCCGCCTGTGCGGTGTCGAAATTGCGTACCGCCCGCACCGGGAGGAATTGCAACAAGTTCTCGAACACCTTCTGAGGGAGGCGCAATGCTCCCTCGATGAGGTTGATGCGGTGATGATCGGCACGAACGGGAACCCCCTGAACGATCAAGTCTACACGGATGTCTGCCCGTCGCTAGTCCCCGGCAAGCGCCTGCTCCGCTACAAGCACCTCTTCGGGGAATCGTATACCGCCCCCGGCCTCGCCACATACGCCGCAGCCACCCTCCTGTACCGGCAACGCATCCCGGCGCACCTCCTCGCCGGTGCGGTGAAGGAGGAGGTATCGGCGAGCGTGAAGTACATCCTGCTCTATAATCACTTCGAGGGGAAAAATCATTCATTCATACTCCTGTCCGCATGTGGAAAATAATCCTCCTTTCGACCGTGCAATGCCTGTTCCTCTCCGGGGCACAGGTGTTCCTCAAATTCGCCATGAACTGCGTCGACGAGATCGACTTCTCGTGGACGTTCCTCCGTGGCTTGTTAACCAACTGGTGGCTGCTCGTCTCCGGCCTCTGCATGGTCGCGGCCACGTTCCTATGGCTCTACATTATCAAGCACTACGACTTCTCGATGGCTTACCCGATGATCAGCATTAGTTACATCTTCGGCATGTTAGCGGCCATTTTCATCTTCCACGAAACCGTCCCGCCATCCCGCTGGCTGGGGGTATTGTTTATCACGGGCGGGGTCATACTGATCGCCAAGTAAACGTCATGAAAACGAAACGACTCTCTCTCCTCGCACTCGTACTTTTCCTCCATGCAGCGGCAACGGCACAATCCGCCCGCCCAGCAACGCCGGAGGAGCGGCAGTTCGTGATGGAGAACATCGAGAAAGCTGCAAGAGAGATGTCGAGCTTGACGTGCGACTTCAAGCAAACAAAAGACCTCTCCATCCTCGACGAGAAGATGATCTCCACCGGTTGCGTGTACTACCGCCGGGACAGCCGCCTACGGTGGGAATATCTCTCCTCGTACGCCTACACCTTCATTCTGAACGATAAGAAAATTCTAACGCGGACGGGCGAGACCCGGAACGTGATCGACGTCAAGTCCAGTAAGCTATTCCAGGAGATCGTCAAGATCATGATGAGCAGCGTCAACGGGAGCGGCTTGACGGACGAGAAGCGCTTCGCCGCCACGTACCTCCGTGGGGATGCGACGTGGACGGTCATCCTCCTCCCGCTCCAACGTGAGATCAAAAAAATGTTCTCCACGATAGAACTAACGTTTAACGCGACGGATTACACCGTAGACAGGGTGAAGATGAGCGAGCCTAACGGGGACGTAACCCTCGTCGAGTTATCCGGTAAACACTTCAACATCACTCTCGATGATGAAATATTTGATATGGATTAGCCTCTGTTGCGCCTCGTGCGTTCCCGTGCGGCAGACACCGACGGGAGAGAACCGGCAACCCGCGTTCGATGGGCGAGAAACCGCCCGTTACCGGGTGACCATACAAATGCGCAAGGCGTCCATTACTGGAATCATGATTGTGAAGCACACGTGCGGCGAATGGCGCGGGAGCTTGGTAAATGAGTTTGGTGTCAAGGCGTTCGACTTCATCGTCGGCGAGGAAAAATGCCGGTTGCTGAATGTGATCCCGTTCCTTGACAAGTGGTACATTCGCCGCATCTTAGCCCGCGACCTCATCCTCCTGTGTGAGGGTGGAGAGCAGCGTGGAAGATACCTGGAACGACTCCCCGGTGGAGGATTCCTGCTGAAAAACGAGAAACAACACATCGAGTATACATTTCAACCCGTCAAGCAATGAAACTGATAGACGATCTCTGCACGATCGAGAGCGAGAGCCGTGGGGACGACCGGCACGACTTCCTTCTTTCCCTCGACAAGAACCATTTTATTTACCGTACTCATTTCCCCGGTAACCCGGTAACCCCCGGCGCCTGCATCATCCAGTTGTGCAAAGAGCTAATGGAGCGACATCTTGGCACACCCCTCATATTAAAAAAGGTGGTTAACGCCAAGTTCCTCTCGATCATCAACCCTGTGGTCTCCCCCTCCTTCCAGCTCACCCTCTCCGGGATCGCACCCGTCGACGGCGGTTACAAGTTCACGGCGCTTGTCTATGGGGAGACCACCTCGTTCGCCAAGATAAGCCTCATTCTCCAGAAAACCGCCTCGACAGGGAAAGAATGAAAGGAATACTGGACGAACAAATGGACAAGTGGAACGCCTGCGTGCTCGTCCCCACTTACAACAACGCCCGCTTCCTCTCCGCCGTTCTCGACGACATCGAGCGATACACCTCCGCGATCATCGTCGTCAACGACGGCTCTACCGATGACACCGCTGCCGTCCTTACGCGCTACACTCGCCTCGTTGCCGTTGTCGACTGCCCCGTCAACAGGGGCAAAGGATGCGCCCTCAGCAAGGGGTTCGACAAGGCGGTCGCCCTTGGATACAGCCGTGTCATCACGATGGATTCCGACGGACAGCACGTCGCCGATGACCTTCCCCGCTTCCTCGATGCGCTCGAGGCCACCCCTGGCGCCATGATCGTTGGAAGCCGCTGCCTGAAACAGGAGCACGTGCCGGCTGAGAACGTATTTGCCAACCGGTTCTCCAACTTCTGGTTCACGATCGAGACGGGAAGGCGGTTGCCCGACACGCAAACCGGCTTCCGCCTCTACCCGCTCGAGGAAATGAAGGGCGACCGGCCTTTTTCCTCTCGTTACGAGGCCGAACTCGAGTTGCTCGTTCGTGCCGCCTGGCGAGCGATTCCTCTCGTCCCTATCCCTGTTCATGCTCGATACCTCCCTGCGGGAGAACGCGTGACGCATTTCAGGTCGGGAATGGACTTCGTGCGCCTTAGCTTGATGAACACCTGCCTTGTCATTGCGGCCATCTTCTACGGTTACCCTTCCCTCCTCCTACACGCGCTCTCCCGGCGAGGGAAAAAGAGCGACCCGGGAGAGACTCACGGGAAGAAAGAACAACCTCGCTGGAAAAAACTACTGAACAGGATGAAAAGAGGTGCGTCTCCCTCCCTAAAAATCGAGACATTCGCTAAAAGACATGCACCTTTTTCGAGCGATTTTGCGACAAAATTACTTGTATATCATCCCAGCACCCCATGAAGCACTTCGTCCTTGCCACGTACGTCCATCTGCGCTCGCGTCGGTGGTTCCTTTTCCTCCTGCTGGTAGGGATTGTCGTCGGTGCGTTCCTCTCCCTGTCACGCTTGGAATACCGGGAGGACATCTCCGACTTCCTCCCCGGGAACAAAGCCAACGAACGCATTAACGCGATCTACCGACATGCCGGTAATGCGAACAAGATCATCCTCCTCTTCTCTGCGACGGACTCCGCCGATGATCGCGACGGATGCATCATTGCGGCCATCGACCGGTTCACCCTCTTGCTCGACGAGCGGGATACCGCCCGCGTCATTCCACGGGTGCTCGCTCGCGTGGACGAGGAACGTGTGCTTGAACTCATCGACTTTATCCGGGAAAACCCGCCATACTTCCTCGTGGAGGAAGACTACGAGCGGATGGATAGCCTCCTCCGCGACGACTCGCTCGCTGCGACCTGCGCACGGGAAAACAAACGCCTACTGCTGCTCCCGTCGGGAAGCATCATGAAACGCGAGATACAGGTCGATCCCCTACACCTCTTCTCCCCGCTGCTATTGAAGCTAAGTGAATTCCAGGTCGGAGAGGGAAGGAACGCCCGTGACGGATACCTCTTCACGCGGGACGGGAAAAAAGGAATGGTCATCCTCGAATCGCCACACGGTATCAGTGAAACGGCGCGGAACGTCGCTCTCGTTGACATGCTCGAGGAGATCGCGCAACAGGTGACGCAAGAATTGCCCGGCACCTGCGCAAGCCTCCTCGGTGCACCCGTCATCGCCGTCACCAATGCCGGGCAGATCAAAAAAGACAGCATGCTGGCCATCGGCCTCTCGGCTCTCCTGATCCTCCCGTTGCTATTCTACTTCTTCCGCTCTTCCCGCGACATCCTCCTGGTCTTCCTCTCCGTGCTCTTCGGCTGGCTCGTTGCCCTTGCCCTCCTGTCGCTCTTCAAGGGAAGCGTCTCCGTCATTGCCATTGGTATTGGTTCGATATTCGTCGGTATCGCCATCAATTACCCGCTCCACCTTGTCGGGCACGCCAGGCACAGGACGAACATGCGCCAGGTACTGGGAGAAATCACGCCGCCGCTCCTCGTCGGGAACGTGACCACCGTGAGCGCCTTCCTCGCCCTCCTCTTTATCAGTTCGGACGCCATGCGCGACCTGGGGCTGTTCGGGGCGCTGCTGCTCGTCGGGACGATATTCTTCGTCCTCATCTTCCTGCCGCACCTTGTCAGGACGCGACACGACGTGACGCCATGCCCTCTCCCTTTTGGGAAACTGGCCTCCTTTGCGCCCGATAGGCGATGCTGGATCGTGTGGCCTGTCCTCTTGCTGACGCTCTTGTTCCTCCACGTGAGCCGCTTCACCGCCTTCGAGCCGGACATGAGCAAGATCAATTACATGACTGCGCAACAACGTGAGGATATGAACGAGTTGGCGGCCTCCATCGAGCGCCACGATAGGGATGTCGTCTACCTCGTCGCTGGAGGGAAGGGGCTGGACAGCGCCCTCGTCGCCAGCGAGAGGAACAGGCGAATCGTCGATTCGCTGCAACGCGAGGGACTGGTCGAGAGCGTGTCCGGCGTGGGTAACTTCCTCCCCTCCCGTGCGGAGCAGCAACGACGCATCGAACGATGGAACGACTTCTGGCGACCGCACCGCGACAAACTCTCGCGGCAGATCGAGGAAGCGGCCCGCGCGGAAGGCTTCAAGCCGGGAACGTTCGACCCTTTTCTGCGTCTGTTGCGTGCCGATTTCGCACCGCGTGACGGGGAATTCTTCTCGCCGATCACCTCGCTTCTTGCCGACAATTACCTGGTGCAGGACGAGGAGCGGGACATGGTTATCGCGCTCCTCTATTGCGAGAGAGAAAAGACGGCGGCACTCGCCGGGGCGCTACAAGCGACGCTTGACGGGGAGAGTTTCTCCTTTGATTCCCGCGACATCGGTCGCCGGGTGATCGACGCCCTTTCGGACGATTTTAACCGCGTGCTTTACATCTGCGGTGCGATAGTATTTCTCTTCCTCGCCCTTTCTTTCGGTCGTTTGGAGTTGAGCATAATTGCGTTTCTTCCGCTGGCTGTCGGCTGGGTGTGGATACTTGGAATTATGCAGTTGGCCGACATCCACTTCAATATCGTCAACATCATCCTGGCCACCTTCATCTTCGGGCAGGGCGACGATTACACGATCTTTATCACCGAGGGACTCGTCCGCGAGCACGCCTACCGGCGCGAGATGCTCGCCTCGTACAAGAATAGCATCATCCTCTCCGCCCTCGTCATGTTCGCCGGGATCGGTACGCTCGTTTTCGCCCGCCACCCGGCACTGCGCTCCCTGGCGGAGGTCACGATCATCGGCATGTTCACCGTCGTGATGATGGCTTACCTCATCCCGCCGCTCCTCTTCCGCTGGCTGACGAGAAAAGGAGGGAAGACGCGCACCGTGCCGGTGACGTTGCGTCGCCTGCTGTATTCCTCCTACGCGTTCATGGCATTCCTCCTGGGATGCCTCGCGATTACCGCTTACGGCTTCTTCCTCTTTGCCGGGAGAAAAAAAACGGAACGGAAACGGGCGCGCTATCATGCCTTCTTGTGTCGCGTGGCACGCTTCGTCATCCGGCGCGTGCCGGGAACTCGATTCCGCCTCGAGAACCTCGCCGGGGAGACTTTCGAACGGCCCGCCGTGATGATCAGCAACCACCAGTCGCACCTCGACCTCATGTGCCTGATCATGCTGACTCCCCGGCTCGTCATCCTCGTGAACGACTGGGTATGGCACAATCCTTTCTTCGGCCGCCTCGTTAAGTATGCCGACTTTTACCCTGTCTCCGGGGGCATCGAGGCGAGCGTTGAGTTACTCGCCGACAGGTTTCGCGCGGGCTACTCGATCGTCGTCTTCCCCGAAGGAACTCGATCGGCGGACTGTTCCATCCGGCGCTTCCACCGCGGTGCTTTCTACCTCGCGGAGCGCCTGAACGCGGACGTCATCCCCGTTCTCCTCCACGGCGCGGGACACGTGCTGTCCAAGGAAGATTTCATGCTGCGACGCGGGACGATCTCCGTGCAGGTGCACCCGCGCATCCCTGCCGGCGGCGAGGAAGGGTTCGTCGCCCGAACGAAACGCGCGAGACAGGATTACCTCCAGGCGTACGATCTCCTCGCCCGCCAGAGGGAAACCGCCGCATATTTCACGAGTTTCATCCTGCATAATTACTTCTACAAGGGGGCCGCCGTTGAGCGCGAGGCGCGACGGATGCTCGCCCCTTCCTCCGGGTTCACCCGCGTGGTGGACGCTCACCGGGGAGAGGGGGACGTGCTCGTCGAGAACAACGGGAATGGCGTCTTTAGTTTCCTCCTCGCGCTGGTAGCCCGTCGCGCGCGGGTATTCGCCATCGACGACGACGAGGAGGCACGCGCGCTCGCCGCCAATTGCGCGCTGCCCCCGAACCTGACCGTCTGCAAGAGAGAGGAACTGCCGGTCGACGTTTCCTTTGAAACAATTTATGTGTTGAAAAACGGATGGATAAGCACGTGATCATTATCGGGAGCGGCCTCGGCGGGCTGACCTGTGCCTACATTCTCTCCAGGAACGGGTATCGCGTGACCGTGCTGGAGCAGAACGCGCAATTCGGCGGGTGTCTCCAGAATTTCACCCGTCGCGGGGCGAAATTCGAGACGGGCATGCATTACATCGGGAGCATGGGCGAGGGGGAGGTACTGCATACCCTCTTTCGTTACCTCTCCCTGCTTCCCGACGTGCGGGTAAGCCCCCTCGACAGGTCGGCTTACGACATCATCTCGATCGCGGGGGAGAGATTCCCTTTCGCCAACGGCAACGAGCAATTCGTCGAGACCCTGGCGCGCCGCTTCCCCGCGGAGCGGCGTCACCTGGAAGAATACGTGCGCGCGATAGACGAGATTGCTACCGGGTCGCCGCTCCACTCCTTGCGGGAACAGGGAGACATGACGTTCCTCGCGCTCTCTCTCACGAGGCAAAGCGTGAGCGAATTTATAGACTCCACGATTACCGACGGGCGACTCCGGCAGGTACTCGCCGGAAACCTCCCGCTTTACGCCGGGGTCAGAGGGAGATCGCCGCTTTACATTCACGCGGTCGTTAACCACTTCTACAACGCCGGAGCTTACCGCGTCATCGGGGGGAGTGATGCCATTTCCCGTTCGCTGGTTGCCTCGATACGTCGGCACGGGGGAGAGGCGCGAACCTGCTCGCGGGTCGTCAGGATCGCCTGCGATAGTGCCGGGGCCACCGGCGTGACGCTCGCCACCGGGGAGACGCTCCCTTGTGACTACATCGTCTCCAACGCGCACCCCGCGCGGACGCTCGAATGGCTCGACACGCCGTTAATCCGTCGTTCTTACCGCGAACGAGTTGCCGGCCTGCGAAACTCAATCTCGAACTTCACGCTTTACATCCAATTCAAGGAGGGAGAAGAGCCTTACCTGAACTCGAACCTCTACCATTACGACGTGCCTGACGTTTGGGGAGCCGGTGACTACGATCCCGGCGCGTGGCCCGGCAGTTTCCTCTACATGCACCTCTGCACCTCTGCCGGGCAACAACACGCTGACACGGCCATCGTGATGGCCTACATGCGCTTCGAGGAGGTCTCCCGCTGGAGAGGCACGCGTGTCGGGCAGCGGGGCGACGAATACGAGGCCTTCAAGCGGGAGCGCTCGGAACGCCTCCTGGACGCGTTGGAGCGGCAAATGCCCGGCACGCGTGCGCGCATCGCCCGTCACTACGCGTCCACCCCGCTGACGTACCTCGATTACACCGGGACGGAGGAAGGCTCCATGTACGGCATCCTCCGCGACTGCACGGAGCCTTCCCAGGGAGTCGTCTCCCAGCGCACGCGCGTCCCGAACCTCTTCCAGGTGGGGCAGAACATCAACTCCCACGGCATCCTCGGCGTCATCGTCGGCGCGATCATCACCTCCGGCGAATTCCTTGGCGTGAACGAGGTCATCCGTCAAATCAAGAAAAACGAATAACGGGGTCGTGCCGGCGCGACGCTAGCTCTCCCGGTAGCCCTGCCCGAAATTCTAAATCTCCAGGGCAAACGGTTTTGCGTCGACGCAGAGGGGCATTGCAAGTTTGCAAAGTGGTTTTGCGTCGACGCAGAGGGGCATTGCAAGGTTGCAAAACGGTTTTGCGTCGAAGCAGAGGGGCATTGCAAGTTTGCAAAACGGTTTTGCGTCGACGCAGAGGGGCATTGCAAGTTTGCAAAACGGTTTTGCGTCGACGCAGAGGGGCATTGCTTTGTCCAAGCTGGACATTGCTCTGTCCACGCTAGATAAAGCAATGTCTACGGTAGACAGAGCAATGTCTACGGTAGACAGAGCAATGTCTACGTTAGACAAAGCTCTGTCGGCGGTAGACATTGTCCTGTCGGCAGCCGATATTGTCGTGTCAAGGCGCGTTTGCCCTGTTAACCCAACACGAGGAGCGTTAAAAGGGAAGTCAACGCGGGAAGATACACCCCGGGAATCCCGTACCCGAAGCCGTTGCTAAAGCGGGAATCTTGCTTGTACAGCATAAAGAAAGCCGCTACGCGGCGACTTTCAAAATAACCTAGTAGTCATTCATGACACGGGTACATTCCTCTTTTCAGTCGGTAAATTCCACGACGTAGGCGGAGACTGTGACCTTTCTACTGTACGTCATGAGACAAAACTCCTTGTTTATCTCGATCGTTTCGTTGATGACCGCCCTCGTGGTGCCGATAAAGCCTGCTTTATCGAGCATCTTGCTTCTTGCTTCTGCTATTAATGATTTATAACTGCCGCCAAAGCCAAGTACGTAAAGGCTACTCGCGCTGCCTTGTATCTTTTGAACGATCTTGTAGTTATTTCTTGATAAAACGACCTGGGTCGCGTGCTGGTTCACGTTAGAAGTTAGCCCGTTATGGAACGCACAACTTGACAAACCGGAAGCAGCAAGAACGATAGCGAAAATAGTTACAATTGTTTTCATTAGAAGTTCACGTTTAACGCCCACCTCCTTTCAGGCAGGCAAAAAGTTTAAAATTCCCTGCTCTGATGCGGCTTTGCAGGTCTTGCCCGTTTTTTAGAAAGTCACTTCTCTTTCTTGCCCTGGCATGAAAACACCCCTGGCAAATCACCTCGCGTTTTTTAGGGAACAGTCGCGAGCCTGTTGCATATGATGTGGCGGTTCCCCCGTCGTCGAGCTTCAAGAGTCAGGAGAGATCCTTTTGTTCTTACCGGGAATTCGTAAAAATTCATCTCGTTCTTCACGAGCATGATTTGGTCGAGAATAACATATTCGGTACGCGCTTTTATTGAGATTCTTATTTCCCCCGGCTGCTCGATATTCAGCTTTATAGAGCTGATTGCTTGCCCACGAAGAACGTTTCGCTTCCATGTTTCGCTACGTCCCTTTACACTATAATCCGCTTCGGCAACGATTTTATTGTTCAGCAATACCTCGATTTTCATCCCCGCGCCGTCCACGTCGTGATTGGGAATCGTACCTACCTTCAGGAAATACTCGCCCGTTTCGGGGACTTCAAAAGTAAACTCGAGCACCTGTCCTTTTTTCATTTCCACTGCCGAAAAACTGTGCCCCAACCCTTCTGTTCCTTTCGTTTTCAAGTTAGTCGCGTTGTCGGCATTGAACGCCTTCACCCAGCCCCTCCCAACGGGCGGAGCGTGTTCCTCTCTTTCGGGAAAGCCAGAGGGGGATTCAAAAACAGGCAAATCGCGCGGACGGGAATCCATAATACCGCTCCATTTGCCGTTTCCCAACGCGTTATACTTTGTCGTCAGGGTATTGATCAAGTCGTGCGCGTTCACGCTTTCGGTAGCATACCGTTTCGCGCCTTCGGTATCGCCCGTTTCCAGAACATAATCCGACAATTGCCTGTACAGCCACTTCCGGTTGATTAGCGAAGCGCACCGTACGGGATATTCTACTAGCTGGAAGAAGGCACTCTTGTTATCGTCGGGAATGTTTTGTCCTATCTCCGCCACCTGTCGTTCGAGCGACAGGTAATCATCCACCCTTTGCTGCAATTCGTTATTGAACGCGGGATTGTACTCGCTGTCTTTAACCGGTGTCAACCCGCCCCTCCTGTATCCCGGTTCTTCCACGCGACTCCAGCCTGTAAACTCGGGCTTGCGGACACTCGCCAGACGATAGTATCCTTTCATCACGGACGTTATTGCCTCCGCGTTCCGTTTGCCAAACTCGCGTTCCGCCCAGGTTCTCAGATGCCCGAAGAGGCCCTTCTCTTTCTTGACCGATTCGACATCCCACGCCAAATCCATAAAAAGTTCCGTCAGATATTCCGCCGGTTTTATATCCCCGACATTCAACATCCAGAGTGTCCTTGCCTGATGCTCGTAAGCGCGCTTCATTTCGGTATAAACCAGCGCGGGAGAAGTCGAGGCCAGCCAGAGGTAATCGTGTGGCTGCCCCCAGTACGAGACGTGGTAATACACGCCCGCTCCACCTTCACGCGATTGCTCCTTCGCGGCGGACAGGCGGCGGAGATACCCGTAATTGTCGTCGCACCAGACCAGCGTGACATGATCGGGTACTTCCAGTCCGGCGTCATACACCTCCAGCACTTCCTTGTAGGGGATAAACACCTGCTGGATCTTTCCGGGATTCGAGAGATGTCTCTCGAGCAGATCCTGCTGCGCGGGGATGATCCGGGACAACGCGTTCTTGTGCTCTTCGGGTGTTCTCACGCCCTGCATCATGCCGTCGTGCTTCCCGCGCATCCCGATGGTGAAGATGTTTTCCGAGTGTTGCAATTCTTTCAGTCGTTCCGTCCAGTAGTCAAGCACGTGTTGGCGGTTCGTGATGAAATTATAGTCGCCCTTACCCGACACATCCCATTCGCTTGCCGAGTTGCGCATCAGCGGTTCACAGTGCGACGTGCCGACCACGATGCCGTACTTGTCCGCCATTTCCTTGTTACCCTTCACGAAGTAAAACGGCACGGTACATTCGTGCATGGCAGGCCAGATCGCGTTGGCACGAAGACGCAACAGCAGCTGGAAGATTCTTTCATAACATTCGGGAGCAATCGCGCCTTTCCACCGCGGGTTGTCGGCAAGCGTTACGCCATCAACCAACTCGTACCTGAACTTCCTGGTGGCCCACGGCAGCAGTCCCCAATCTTCATCGTTCAGGAAGATGCCGCGGTACTGCACCGAAGGGGATCGCAGGCCTTTCTTGATTTCCGAAAGCAGGCAGGCGTCGCGCTTCGCGGGCGTCACGTCTGCCCACCATTCCCACGGCGAGACGCCTATCACGCGCGACAGTTCGAGTATCCCGTAGGCCTTTCCGCGGGCATCGCTGCCGTCGATAAACAACTTGTCGTCCTGGATAGACATCCGGAACGTTTCCCACTCGCCTTGCAGCTCCTTCGGGGATCGAACGATAATCCGCGCCTTGGTCTTGTCGTCTGTCCATTGCAAGTCGGCGTTAAAGACCGCCCTCGCGTCGTTTTGCAGCATCGAGAAAGCGGAATAAACCACCTGCTTTTCGTCCTTGTTGTCGATGTAGATACAAGTCGTTCGACCCCTTTCAAACAACGCGGGGGGCAAGTGCCCGGCAAGAGGCGTCTCGTGCTCCCTGGTCTCCTCGACGGCAAGCGAGGCAATGGTCTTTCCCCCTTTCCCGCTAAAACCCGTCATTAAGATAAATAGGAACAGGCTCGTCGATAAGGTGGCAAATGCTTTTCTGTACATGTCGTAATGACTATTCAGGGAGATCCTTCTTGATCGCGTTGAAGGCCCTGGCCGTGGCCCCGGCGTTTTCCTGTACGAATGCCCTTGCCTGTTGTCCCGCGTCGGCGAGGCGGGCGGGGGTGGAGAGTAGCTCGTCGATCAGCCGGTTGCATCGCTTGTCGTCGTTTACCGGGAACGCGCAGCCGCGTCGGATCATCTCGATGGCTTCGCCGAACTTCCGGTAGGCGGGTCCGAAGACGACGGGGATTCCGTACACGGCGGCTTCCAGCGTGTTGTGGATGCCGCGTCCGAACCCGCCGCCTATGTAGGCTATCGTGGCGTGGCGGTATACCGACGAGAGCAGGCCTACGCGGTCGATGACCAGGACGTGGCAGGCGGTCTCGTCGATGATCTTGTCGATGCCCTCGTCGGAGAAGCGGGCTGTCGCGGGTCCGCACCGGGCGACGAGAGTGCGTATTCGCGGTTCGTCTACCTCGTGCGGGACGATCACCCACCGGCACGTTTCGCCTCGTTCGCGGATGCAGGAGAGCAGGAGCTTCTCGTCGGCAGGCCACGTGCTCCCGCAGACGATCAGCGGGTAATTGCCGCGGAATCGTTCCACGCGTTCAATCGCGCGGGCGTTGGCGGCGATGTCCAGCACCCGGTCGAAGCGCGTGTCGCCCGTCACGTCGACGCGCGTGATGCCTGCCGCGCGCAGGAGTCGTGCGGAGGCGTCGTCCTGCACGAGGATTTTCTCGAAGAGTCCCAGCATCCGTCGGTGCAGCACTCCCCAGCGGCGGAAGAAGAGTTGTCCCGCGCGGAAGCGCGCCGAGAGGAGGTAGGTGGGGATCCCGGCGTCGCGGAGCGCGTGCAGGTAGTGATACCAGAAGTCGTACTTCACGAAGATGGCGACGTCGGGACGGATCGCGCGGATAAATCGCCGGGCGTTCCGCGGTGATTCCTGCGGGAGGTAGAAGACGGCGTCGGCGCCGGGATAGTTCGCCCGCGCCTCGTGTCCGGAGGGGGAGAAGAAGGTGATGACGACGCGCGTGCCGGGTTCTCTCTCTCGTATCATCTCGACGAGCGGTCGTCCTTGTTCAAACTCTCCCAGCGAGGCGACGTGAAACCACGCGAGCCGTGCGTTGCCGCGTTCGAAGGCCTCGATTCTCTTCCAGATTCCTTTTCTCCCGTTGACCCACGCGGCGGCTTTCGCGTGGAAGGGCGCGAGGGCGTGTATCGTGGCGTGGTAGCAGGCGATGCCTGCGGTGTATAACAAGACAAGCATTGTGTTTTTTTGATTGCGGTAAAGGTAATAATAAAACCGGGAGGGTACACCGTGCCGTTGCCTGGGGGCGTCACGCGTTGCTGCCTCGCGGTCGTCTTTCCCCGAGGTAGACGCCGGCGAGTATGAGTAGCATCCCCGCGACGGCGAGCGGCGTGACGCGTTCGGAGAGGACGATGGCCGAGGTGACGAGCGTGACGACGGGATTCAGGTAGATGTAATTGCTGGCGCGCGTGGCTCCCAGCTGTTTGATGGCGCGGTTCCAGAGGATGTAGCAGGCGAACGAGGCGATGACGCCCAGGAAGAGGAGATTCCACAGGACGGGAGGGGAGAGCAGGAGTGCCGCGTCGGCGCGTACCGGTAGCAGCGGGAGGAAGGGGAGTAGCGTAAGGATGCCGTAGAAGAAAACCTTGCGTGTGATGAAGAGCGTCGAGTAGCGCGTGCCGAGGCGCCGGGTGATGATCGTGTACCCTCCCCACGAGACGGCGGCGGCGAGGCTGAGGAGGTCGCCGGCGGGGTCGAGTTGCAGGACGATCCGGCCGTTAAAGACGACGACGACGGCGCCGCTCATCGCGATGACGGATCCCCACCAGTGCATGGCCTTGAGTCGTTCGCGGAGGAAGGCGCGGGCGAGGAGGGCGGTGAAGAGGGGCGCCGTGCAGACGAGTATGGCGACGTTAGAAGCGAGCGTGTACTCGAGCGCGACGTTCTCGGCGATGAAGT
>JAIRKS010000141.1 GCA_031259905.1 Odoribacteraceae bacterium | reverse complement strand
TGTTCCTGTTTCATCTTCCGGGCGAATTCCAGGTTATACTTCGTCTCCTGGGAGTTGGGGCGATTCCTGAGCGACTGTTTGTAGAATTCGATGCACTCGTCCAGCTTGTTTTGCGCCAGCAACGTGTTGCCAATATTGTGATACAACTCGCCCAGGTACTCTTTGTCCACCTGATCCTTGGCCAGCGAGGAGAACTGTTGGAATGCCTCGTCATATTTCTTTTGCTTGTACAGGGCATCGGCCAGGTTAAATGCTGCCTCGTAGGATTTATCCTCCTTTTCCAACGCCTTCCGGTATTGTACCTCGGCCTCCTCGAACTTCTGGGTATGAAACAAGTCATTCCCTCCACGGATAAACCGACGCTCCTGCTGGGCCATCAACGGCGAGCAGGCTGCCAGTGTCACGATCCAAATCACGATTCTCTTTTTCATGTTGTTTTCCATTTATCGACCGAATAAATTAATCTTCAACAAATACTTGTTCTTCCGCTCTAGCATCATGAATTCCAATAGCAAGAGGAATATCCCCGCGAGCAGGAAGTACTGGTACTTTTCGTCATAATCGCTGAACACCTGCTCCTCGATCAACGACTTGTCCATGCGATTGACCTCGTCCAACAGCGTGTTCAACCCGACATTCGTGTCACTCGCCCGCACGAAAAGCCCCTCTCCCGCCTTGGCGATAGCCTTCAACGTCTCCTCGTCCAGCTTGGATATGATCACGTTCCCGGCGGCGTCCTTCATGTACTCCCCCGGCACGCGCAACTCCGGGATCGGCGCACCCTGCGCGAGTCCCATGCCGACCGCGTGCACGTATATTCCCTGCTCTCGCGCCCTCTTGGCCGCGGCGATGGCGTCATCCTGGTGATTCTCGCCATCGGTAATCACGATGATCGCCTTCGAGGTCTTGCTCTCCGGCGTGAATGACTTCATCGCCATCGTGATGGCCGCACCGATAGCAGTACCCTGCACGGGAACGATGTCCGTGTCGATACTTTGCAAAAAGAATTTCGCTGACGAGTAATCGGTCGTGATCGGCAATTGCACGTAGGCATCCCCGGCGAAGACGATCAGTCCTATCTTGTCGTTATTCAACTTCTCCACCACGCGTGAAATGGCCTGTTTCGCCGCCTGCAAACGACTGGGTTTGATATCTCGCGCTAACATCGAGTTAGAAACGTCCAGCGCGATCATCAACTCGACTCCCTCCCGCTTCACCTGTTGTAGCTTTGAACCAAATCGAGGGCCAGCCGCCCCCGTGATGATAAAGGCAATAGCCAACAGCACCAGCGCGAACTTCATCGCCTCCCGACGGGGAGAACGCAACGGCATCAACGTCTCTAACAAATCAGGATCACCGAACGCCGCAATCGCCTGCTTCTTGCGCCACGCCATCAACAGGTAAAAGGCTACCAGCAACGGGAGAAGTATCAACAAATAGAGTAACTCTGGATGTGCAAATCGAAACATAATTATCCGGTAATTTTAAGTAACAGTAATTATCATATCACGGGATCTTTCGCAACAGCGTGTAGCGCCCGATCGCCTCGACGATCAACAATAACAGCCCAGCGAGGGCAAACGGGAAATATTTCTCGTTCTTCTTGCTAAAATGCTTCACCTCGATCCGGCTTTTCTCCAACTGATCGATCTCCTCGTATATCTGCTCCAACTTCCGGTTATCTGTTGCCCGGAAATACTTTCCACCGGTCATATCGGCGATCCGCGTCAAGATCTCCTCGTCGATCTCCACCGGAACCTGCTGGATCACGATACCGTAATCCGTGGGCACCGGGTAAGGAGCCTCGCCCATCGTCCCCACCCCGATCGTGTACACCCGAATGCCGAACGTCTTGGCCAACTCCGCCGCCGTGACCGGGGCGATCGTTACCTGGTTATTCACCCCGTCAGTCAACAAGATAATCACCCGCGACTTCGATGGGCTATCCTTTAAGCGGTTGATAGCGTTCGCCAGTCCCATCCCGATGGCCGTCCCGTCAGCGATCATCCCGCTCTTGATCTCCTTCATCACGTTGATCAACACGGCGTGATCCGTCGTCAGCGGACTTTGCGTGAAACTTTCCCCGCTAAATACCACCAAACCGATCCGGTCTCGCGGACGTTCGATAATAAATTTCGTCGCCACTTCCTTGGAAGCTTCCAGGCGATCGGGAGTGAAATCGCGTGCCAGCATACTGGTAGAGATATCCAACGCCAGCATGATATCAATCCCCTCGCTCTCGTACTCCTGCCAGCTATTGCTTGACCGCGGTCGGGCCAGCGCCACGATCAAGAAAATAATCCCAGCCAACCGGACAGCGAACAACACGTGACGTTCCCACGCGCGCGTGCCCCGCTTTACCTGCCGGAATACCCGCAAGGAAGAAAACTGCATGTCAGCACGGGAACTTCCCTCCTTGAACACGTACCATGCCACTACCGGCACGATTATCAACAGTATCCAGAAATATCCCGGGTTTGCAAACTCAAAATCAGACATGATCTTCATTTAATAATTGACAATGAAAACACCCTCTCGCTCATGCTTCCTCCTTTTCTTTCTCCTCCCGCGCGCGTCGGGCCTCGGCCTCCTTCTCCTCCCGTTCCCTCGCCTCGGCCTTTCGTTGCTGCACGCGCTCGTTGGTATGATTCACGAAATCGTACGCCACGTTCAAGTGCGCCAACACCTCGTCAGGCAAAGGGGTCGCCCTAGCGAACTTCACGAGGTCAGCCGTATCCAGCAATTGCTCCAGCACCTCTCGCTCCCGCGTCTCCACCTCCTCGCATCCTTCCAGCAATCGCAAGATCTCCCGCGTCGTCTGTTCGAGAGCGGGGATGTCCAGTTCCCCCTCCATGTACCCTCGTAATGCCCCGGTCAAGCGCGTGTAATATTCCTTCGTTCTCCCGTGCTGCCACGGTTTTTCCTCCTTGATCTCGTCCAGCGCCTGTATCGCCAGCACGTAAGGCGGGACGACAGGCTTCTCGTGAAAGAATAATGATTTATTCGACCGCAACCGTATGACCAGCACCACGATCATTACCACCACTGCCAGCGCCACCCATCCCCACAGCACGTAAGGCAACAACTCGGTGAATCTCCACGGCGCTCTTTTCGGCAACACGATATCCGCGTATCCCTTTTCCTCGTCGACCACGTACGTGTTCACGATCAGCGTGACCGGATCCGTCTGTAAAATCGTGGTATACCCCTCTCGCTCCACCTCGATCGGCATGGCCGGGATCACGTAGACCCCGGTATCGAAGGCGGTCAACACGTACGTCTCTTTAATCGTCACCCGCGACTCTCTCTTCCCCCGCGTTGAATCCCGCGTCGGCCCGGAGAGAATCTCCACGCCACGCACCACGGTATCCCGCAACAAGGGGAACGTCACCTTCACCCCCTCGTCCGCCTTCACCTTCAACGTCAAGTGCACGTGATCCCCGATCAACAAGTAATTCGTGTCCACCTCCGCGATATACTCCAGCTGCTGCGCCTTCATCCCGCCGGCTGTCGCGAGCAGCGTCACGATGAAAAACAATATTCCTTTTCTCATGATCATACACATTAATAACCGGTGCCACGCCGTTGGAAGAGCGCCATCAACGCGCGGACATAATCCTCGTCCGCCCGGATCGAGGCCACGTCCACCCCTGCCTGCTTGAACACCCGGTCCAGTTCCCGTTCCCGTTCCAGCGTCAACCGCCGGTACTCCTCCCTCAGCTCCCTGCTCGAGGTGTTCACCCACGCACGTTCGCCGCTTTCCGCGTCCTTCAGGTAAAGCCACCCGACAGGAGGCAACTCGCTCTCTCGCCGGTCATGGACGCGCAGCGCCACCACGTCGTGCTTCTTGTTCGCGATCACCAGTGGACGTTCGAACACGTGATCATCAATAAAATCAGAGATCACGAAACACGTGCACCGTTTCTTGATCGCTCCCGTCAGGTACTGCAACGCCCCCGCGATGTCCGTGCGCCCGCTCTCGGGCCGGAACCCGATCAGTTCCCGGATGATATGCAGGATATGCGTCCTTCCCTTCTTCGGCGGGATAAACTTCTCGACGCGATCCGAGAAAAAAATCACCCCGATCTTGTCATTATTCTGGATAGCGGAAAACGCGATCACCGCGGCGATCTCCGTGATCTGGTTTTTCTTCAGGCGTGACATCGTCCCGAAATCGCGAGACCCGCTCACGTCGATCATCAACACCACCGTCAGCTCCCGTTCCTCCTCGAACACTTTCACGTACGGGTGATTATACCTCGCCGTCACGTTCCAGTCGATCGCCCTCGTGTCATCCCCGTAGCGGTACTCCCTCACCTCGCTGAACGTCATTCCCCGTCCCTTGAACGCCGAGTGATACTCTCCCGCGAAGATATTCCGCGACAGTCCCCGCGTTTTGATCTCGATTCTCCTGACCCGTTTTAATATATCCGAAGTATCCATTTCCTACCGTTATTCATCCGCCGGTCAAGGCACCTCCACCGTGTTCAGGATCTCGCTCACGATCTCCTCGCTGGTAAGATTATTCGCCTCGGCCTCGTAACTCAGCCCGACGCGGTGACGGAGCACGTCGTGACACACCGCCCGCACGTCCTCCGGGATCACGTACCCGCGTCGCTTGATAAACGCGTACGCTCGCGCGGCCTTCGCCAGGTTAATGCTGGCACGCGGGGAAGCCCCGTGGGAGATCATCGCGACGAATTTCTCCAGCCCGTGTTCCTTCGGGTAGCGGGTAGCGAAGACGATATCGATGATATACTTCTCGATCTTCTCGTCGAGATAGACATCTTTCACCACCTCCCGCGCCCGCGTGATATCCGCCGGTTGCAGAATCGTGCTCGCCTCCGGGAAGATCCTCCCCATGTTCTCGCGCACGATCATCCGTTCCTCTTCCTTTCCAGGGTAACCGATCACGACCTTCAGCATGAAGCGATCCACCTGTGCCTCGGGCAACGGGTAAGTTCCTTCCTGCTCGATCGGGTTTTGTGTAGCCATCACGAGGAAAGGATCATCGAGCTTGTAACTCGTCTCCCCGATCGTCACCTGCCTCTCCTGCATGGCCTCCAGGAGAGCCGACTGCACCTTTGCCGGCGCACGGTTAATCTCGTCGGCGAGGATAAAATTGGCAAACACCGGTCCTCGTTTCACCGTGAACTCCTCTCGTTTCTGCGAGTAGATCATCGTACCGATCACGTCTGCCGGCAGCAAGTCTGGAGTAAACTGCACGCGACTGAACTTGGCGCTGATGATACGCGCCAGCGTGTTAATTGCAAGCGTCTTTGCCAGTCCCGGCACACCTTCCAGTAGTATATGCCCGTCAGCGAGCATCCCGATCAGCAGTCCCTCGACAAGGTGTTTCTGCCCGACGATCACCTTATTCATCTCCATAGAGATCATGTCAACGAACGAGCTTTCCTGTTGTATCCGCTCGTTTAATGCTTTGATGTCAACGCTATTCATATCTTTCATTAAATTAAAAACGTTATATATTTTCGAGTGGTCAAAATTAGGGCATCTCCCCTCGAAATATTAACACGACTACCTAAAAATTGTTAAGCATAGAATTAAGGTTTTCTCAAAAGTAACCACTCTCCCGCTCTCGCCGGACAGGAAACCCGCCACGGGCAAGGGCGGAGATGATCACCCGTGTTGTCCGGTTGTTTCTTGGAAAGTCCCGGCCAACCAGGGCACGTTTGCCCTGGTGTCGTGTCAGTACTTGAAGGAGCTCCCGCCGAGGAACTCGCGGAGGATCGACGTGGGCGGGATCTCGTCCGCGGGGATCGCGCGGACGTAAGAGAAGAACTTCAGGAGACGGAGCGCCTTGGAATGTTCGACATGCTTTTCGGGCACCTCCTCCAGCAGCGGCACGGCTGCCTGTTTCAGGACGCCCAGCTCGTAAGCGAGCGCCGAGTTAAAAAACACGTCCGCCTCCTCCTGGTAAGGGACAATATGCCGTTGCTCCCCGGCGAGCACGCTTTCCCAGCGGTTAAGCGTCTGGAGGGCCGTGTAGCCGCGGTACTTGCAATCGCGCACCACGCGCCGGATCAACCGGTTGTCCGTCGGGTTAATGATATTGTGATTATCGATAGAGATCGAGGTAAGCGCCGAGATAAATATCTTGAAGAGATTCTCGCGGGGGATACTGGCGGTCAGCCGCGGGTTCAGCCCGTGGATACCCTCGACGATAATCACGCCGCGCGCGGGCAATCGCAGGCGTTCGCCGTCATAATACCGTTTCCCGGTCTCGAAAGAAAACTTGGGGATTTCCACCTCACCGCCTCGCGCGAGCGTCAGGAGATCGCGGTTAAAGGTATCGACATCGAGGGCGTCGATCGTCTCGAAATCGAACTCGTTATTCTTGTCGCGCGGGGTATCCTCGCGGTTGACGAAATAGTTATCGAGCGACAGGTTGACCGGGTGCGCGCCGTTGACCATGAGCTGGACGGCGAGACGTTTGCCGAAGGTTGTTTTCCCGGACGAGGAGGGGCCGGCGACGAGGATCACCTTTACTTTTCCCCGTCGTTTACGTATCGTGTCGGCGATCCGGGAGATTTTCTTCTCGTGCAGGGCCTCGCTGATCTTGATAATTTCCCCGGCGTTGCCCGCCTCGACGTGGTGATTGAGTTCGCCGATACTGGAGACGCGCGTTCCCCGCCCGTTTCTCTTGTACTCGCTGAACAGGGAGAACAGTTTCTCTTGCGGGACGAGCGGCAAGACGCGCCCCGGGGCATCGCGATCGGCCAGGAGGAGGAGCACCCCGTCCTTGTACTCGACGAGGTTAAAGACCCTCGCGTTCCCGGTCCGCGGGGCGAGCGTGCCGTAGAAGTAACCGGGCGTCCCGCCGAGGCGATAAACGGAGGTATAGGTTTTCCCCCGCGTCGAGAGGAGGACTTGTTTATCCCGGAGTCCCTCGTGGTTAAAGAGCCGGATGGCGTCGCGGGTGATGGTCTCCTCGCGGAGGATCTCCTCGTTATCACGGACTATGTCGCGCATCTTTTCCTCGATCAGCGGGATTTTCCAGGAGGAGATTCTCCCGCGGCAGGAGCGGCAGAAGATGCCGTTAGAGATGAAGTGCTCCACGAGGAGGCCATCGCGCGGGTACAGCGTTTTGATGGCCTTGTAGAGGATGAAGACGAGCGTGCGGATATAAATACTGTACCCGTCCAGGGAGGAGATCGTGATGAAGCGGACGGACTTGGGCTTGTAAAGCTCGTAGTGCATGTCCCGGATCTCGTTATTCACTAATGCCCCGAGGAACTCGTTTCGCGTGTCGGGGAAGATGATTTGTTCGACCTCCTTGAGGCTACTGCCGGTGGGTACCGTGAAGGATTGGCGTTCGTTTTCGCAGAAGATCGTCAGGTAGTTTTCTTTCATGGACATGATCGGGCACGTGTTAGTGGTAAGCGTTTTTATTTTTCGGGATGGCGACGCGGTAGACCTTCCCCGGTGGCACGCTCACGGAGGACGCGCGCAGCCACGGGTTGAAGCGTTTCAGTGTCTTGTAGGAGATTCCTTTTTCCCGCGCGAACGTGGCCAGGTTATCAATGGAGCAATTGATCTCGTGTTCCTCGAACTCCTCCGCGGGGTACTCCACCGGGACGCGGAAGCCGTAGAGGGTGGGGTGCTCGATGATTTGCTTGAGGGCCAGGAGGCGGAACACGTAGCGATTGGTCTCCTCGGCGAGGAGCAGGTCGTAATAGCCGGTCTCCTGTTGCAACTCGACCTGCCGGGCGATATTCTTTTCCCCGGTATTGTACGCGGCGGCGGCCATGCTCCACGACCCGAAGCGTTCCCGCGCCTTTTTCAGGTAACTGCACGCGGCGCGCGTGGCTTTCTCGAGGTGGTATCGTTCGTCGACCTCGTCGTTAACCTCCAGTCCGTGTTCCCGCGCGCTGCTCTTGAGGAACTGCCACAGGCCGACGGCACCGGCGCGAGAGACCGCGAGGGGGTTCAGCGCGCTTTCGACCACGGCGAGGTACTTGAAATCGTCGGGGACACCCTCCTCGCGCAGGATCGGCTCGATGCGGGCGAAGTAGCGCGGCACGTTTTTGAGGAGCTGGATCGTGTGGGAGTGGAAATAGGTATTCACGATCAACTCCCGGCGCAGGGATTCCGCCACGTCTTGCCGCCAGAGCGGTGCCTCTTCGCCGGCCAACGCGAGGCGTTCGGGGAAATAGACGTCACCGGCGAGCGAGGCGGGAGCGCTCGCTTCTTCATTCTTGCCTTGCCCGCGATCGTGCATGATCGCGCGTACTTGACCGATGACCAGCAGCCCGACGGCCAGGAGGAGGAGGGTATATTTACTTTTGTCTTTCATGCATTCTCCGTGATTGGTAAACGGGCGGCAAAGTACTCCATTTTTCCCGGTTTTCCTCGCGTCCCGGCGACGTTATCACGCGAAAAATAGCCACCGGGGATCTTCAAGAAATCCCGGAAAGGCGCGGCCAGCGTAACCGCGAGGCATCAAACCGTTTATAACGAAACAAGGAGGGGGGGACGCTCTCCCGTCCGGGAACACGTTACCCTCCCCGTCCCCGCGTGACGCCGCGAGCGCGGGGCGTCTCGCTTGCCGTCACGGTATATTTCCTTACCTTTGCCCGTACAACGTGGTTTTCAAACGCGAGAAAACACGTGACTCTAAACTTAAAACGTAATGGTATGTCACTGAAAAAAAATGTTCTTGACCTGAGAAAAAGGAAAGAAATCGCCCTCAAAGGCGGGGGCGAGGAGGCCATCAAGAAACAGGCCGCTATGGGCAAACTCACGGCCCGCGAACGCATCGAGGCGATCCTGGACAAAAATTCCTTCCACGAGTATGACATGTTCGTCGAACATCAATCCAAGGATTTCGACATGGACAAAAAAGTATTCCACGGCGACGGCGTCATCATCGGCACGGGCACCGTCTACGGCGAGCCGGTCTGCATCTACGCGCAAGACTTCACCGTTGCCGGCGGTTCGCTGGGACTGATGCACGCGCGCAAGATCAGCAAAATCATGGATCACGCGCTCAAGATGCACGTCCCCCTCGTCGGGATCAACGACTCCGGCGGCGCCCGCATACAGGAAGGCGTCGACTCGCTCGCCGGGTACGGCGACATCTTCTTCCGCAACACGCAAGCCTCCGGCGTCATCCCCCAACTCTCCGTCATCCTCGGCCCGTGCGCCGGCGGGGCCGTCTACTCGCCGGCGCTGACGGACTTCGTCTTCGTCGTTGACAACATCTCGAAGATGTTCATCACCGGGCCGGAAGTCGTGAAAACCGTCCTCGGCGAGGAAATATCAATGGAAGAACTCGGCGGCGCGCGCGTCCACAGCGAGATCAGCGGCAACGCCCACTTCTTCGCGCTCACCGAGCAAGAATGTTTCGAGCAGATCAAGAAACTCCTCTCGTTCATCCCCTGGAGCAACCGCGTGAAGGCGCGCCCCTTCCCCCCCAAGGAACCGAAAACGAAGCAGTACAACATCGAGAAGATCGTCCCCTCGGACCCCACGCAGCCCTACGACGTGAGAGACGTCATCCGGGCCGTCGCCGACGATTCCGACTTCCTCGAGGTGCAACAATCTTTCGCGGGAAACATCGTCGTCGGCTTCGGCCGCATCCACGGGGAGACCATAGGCTTCGTCGCCAACCAGCCGCGCGTGATGGCGGGCGTGCTCGATTGCGACTCCTCCGACAAGGCCGGGCGTTTCATCCGCTTCTGCGACGCCTTTAACATCCCGCTCGTCACCTTCGAGGACATGCCCGGGTACCTCCCCGGAACCGAGCAGGAGTACATGGGCGTGATCCGGCACGGCGCGAAGGTGCTCTACGCCTACAGCGAGGCCACCGTCCCAAAGATCACCGTCATACTCCGCAAGGCCTACGGCGGGGGATACATCGCCATGAACTCGCGCCACCTGAAGGCCGACTTCATGTTCGCGTGGCCAACGGCCGAGATCGCCGTCATGGGGCCGGAAGGCGCGGCAAACATCATCTTCAGGAAGGAGATCATGTCGTCGCCCAACCCCGAGGAGACGAGAAAGGCGAAAGTCGCGGAGTACCGCGCGAAGTTCGCCAACCCGTACGTCGCCGCCTCGAAAGGCTACATCGACTCCGTCATCGAACCCTCCGAGACGCGCAAGATCCTCATCCACTCCATCGAGGTATCCAGCAACAAAACCGTGATGACGCCCGCCAAGAAACACGGCATCCCCCCGTTTTAACCCACAATTTGAACGATTATGGACAACATGAAATACGAGAAGCTGGAGATCGACGGGGTGTATTACAAGACCACGTTCCCGGAAAAATTCACCAGCAAGAAGTCGTGGACGCCGCCCGAACCGGGACACGTCAAGACGTACATACCGGGCACGGTCGTCGAGATTCACGCGCGGGAAGGACAGCACGTGGCACGCGGGGAATTGCTCTGCATCCTCGACGCGATGAAGATGCGAAACAGGGTCGTCGCGCCCG
>JAIRKS010000131.1 GCA_031259905.1 Odoribacteraceae bacterium | reverse complement strand
ATCCCACTTTTACTTAACGTGTCGGCCAGGACAGAATAAAGGCCACGGTAATCCCTGTTGGTTTCGATAGCCGGGGGAACAAGAATAACGACTTTATCCCCTGCCGTGAAACGCGCGGGGACGGTCAAGGTGCCATTTAACAACACCGGGGACATCGTGATGGCGAAAGAGACCTCTTCCGCGGTGTAGCTTGCCGTGTCGCTTTGCACGCGACCTTCACCACGCGACAAGCGCGGTGAAACGATCAACAGTAACGCGAAACACAGTCCCGTTATCGCCATGTTAGCAGGGTAGAGAGATACAATGCCTGATTTTCTCGATGTTTTCATACACGGTATATTTAGAAGTACAATAAAAGATCAGATCGTGACAAAGCTATAAAAAAAACAATCCCCGCGAGAACCCCTCGCGGACGGGTCATTCGCAAGATCAAGACGAGTGAACTTGTTCGCCAAGCATTCAGGACGCGTTGGCGGGGGACGTCCCCGTGGAGGCTCGTTTTTGGGAACTATTCCCGTGTAATCCCGGAAATTGCCGTATATTTGCCTGTCAAAAAATCAACAATAAACCATGAATCTTGCAGAATTAAGTGAACAGGAGATCATCCGCCGGAACTCGCTGGAGGAGTTAAAGCGGTTGGGGATTAACGCGTACCCGGCAGCGGAATACAAGGTGACGCTCCTCGCGGAGAAGCTACGCGAAGGGTTCGACGACGACCCCGGGGCGTTCCAGGACGTGACCGTCGCCGGGAGGATCATGAGCCGGAGGATCATGGGGAAAGCCTCCTTCTTCGAGTTACAGGACGCGAGCGGGCGGGTACAGGTGTACGTGACGCGCGACGACATCTCCACGGACGAGGAGAAGACGATGTACAACGTGGTGTTCAAGAAACTGCTCGACATCGGGGACATCGTCGGGGTGAAAGGCTTCGCGTTCCGCACGCGGACGGGAGAGCTGTCGGTGCACGCGCGGGAGCTGACGGTGCTCTGCAAGTCGTTGCGCCCGTTACCGGTGGTGAAAGAGAAGGAGGGGAAGGTGTACGACGCGTTCAGCGACCCCGGCCAGCGATACCGCCAGCGCTACCTCGACCTGATCGTGAACCCGCGCGTGAAGGAGGTCTTCGTCAAGCGCGGGCGGGCGATCAACGCCATCCGGGAGTTCCTCGCGGGCGCGGGATGCGTGGAGATGGACACGCCGGTGTTGCAGGCGATCCCCGGCGGGGCGTCGGCCCGTCCCTTCATCACGCACCACAACGCGCTGGACATCCCCTTCTACCTGAGGATTGCGAACGAGCTGTACCTGAAACGGCTGATCGTCGGTGGGTTTGACGGCGTCTTCGAGTTCTCGCGCAACTTCCGCAACGAGGGGATGGATCGCACGCATAACCCGGAGTTTACCGTGATGGAGGTCTACGTGGCCTACAAGGACTACTTCTGGATGATGGATTGCACGGAACGCATGGTGGAGGCGGCTGCGCTCGCGGTGAACGGGACAACCATCGCCCCGTTCGGCGATAACGTGATCGACTTCAAGCCCCCGTACAGGCGGGTCAGGATGGTGGACGCCATACGCGAGCACGCCGGGATCGATATCACCGGGAAAGACGAGAAGGAGCTGCGCGCCTTCTGCCTCTCCGCCGGGATACAGGCGGACGAGAAGATGGGAAAGGGCAAGCTCATCGACGCCATCTTCGGCGCGAAGTGCGAGCACCATTACATCCAGCCTACCTTCATACACGATTACCCGGTGGAGATGTCGCCGTTGACGAAGATGCACCGCTCGGAGCCGGGAATGACGGAGCGATTCGAGCTAATGGTGAACGGGAAGGAGCTGGCCAACGCGTACTCCGAGTTGAATGACCCGATCGACCAGCTGGAGCGCTTCAAGGAGCAAATGGCGCTGTCGGAACGGGGCGACGACGAGGCCATGTGCATCGATCACGATTTCGTCCGGGCGCTGGAGCACGGCATGCCGCCCACGTCGGGCATGGGGATAGGGATCGACCGCCTGTGCATGTTCCTCACGAATAGTCCCTCGATACAGGACGTGCTCCTCTTCCCGCAAATGAGACCGGAAACAGGCACCACGGGAGAAACGGGAGAAGAAGTAAAAGAATGAATACCACGCGACAGAAGAAGACAAGGCCACGCGTCGGGATCGTCGGCGGGGGAAGCTGGGCAACGGCCATCGCCAAGATGCTGACCGAGTCCGGCGCGCGCGTCAACTGGTTCATGCGAAAGCCGGAGACGATCGACGCGTTCAAGATATTGCACCATAACCCGCGCTACCTGACGGAGGTCGCCTTCGACGTGTCGAAGCTGAACCTGACGGACGACCTCGACCGGCTGGCGAGGATGTCCGACACCATCGTCTTCGCCATCCCGAGCGCGTTCCTGAAAAACGTGCTGTCGCGCTCGCGCGTGTCGTTGCAGGAGAAAACCGTGGTGTCGGCCATCAAGGGACTGATACCGGACGATCACCTGACCATCGGCGAGTTCTTCAACCGGGAGTACGACGTGCCGTTCAACCGGATCGTGATCCTCTCCGGGCCGTGCCACGCGGAGGAAATCGCGCTGGAACGGCTGTCGTACCTCACCTTCTCGAGCCGCGACCTGGAGACGGCCCGCGACGTGGCGCGCCTCTTCGAGTGCCACTACACCCGCACGACGATCTCCGACGACATCTACGGCACCGAGTACGGCACCGTCCTGAAGAACGTCTTCGCGATCGCCGCCGGGATATGCCACGGGTTACGCTACGGGGACAACTTCCAGTCCGTGCTCATCGCCAACGCCCTCCAGGAGATGGATAGATTCGTGCACGCCGTCGACCCCATACCGAGGGACATCAAACACTCGGCGTACCTCGGCGACCTGCTCGTGACGGCCTACTCGCAGTTCAGCCGCAACCGCACCTTCGGGACGATGATCGGGAAAGGATACTCCGTCAAATCCGCCCAGCTCGAAATGCTGATGATCGCCGAGGGATACTACGGGGTAAAAGGCATCCACGAGATCAACAAACAGTACCGCGTGCACATGCCCATCACGAACGCCGTCTACAACATCCTCTACGAGCGGATCAGCCCGGTGATCGAGGCGCGGCTGCTCACGGAAGAATTAAGATAACCATGAACTACACGATAGAAGAAGTGACCGACGAGCGCCAGGCACGAGAGTTCACGCGCGTGGCGGTCGAGCTATACCGCGGCGACCCGAACTGGGTGCGCCCGCTGGACGACGATATCCGCAAGGTCTTCGACCCGGCGCGCAACCCCTGCTTCACGCGCGGGGAATGTGCCCGGTGGATCGCGCGCGACGAGCGAGGGCGACTCGCCGGGCGCGTGGCCGCCTTCACGGGCAATCACCCGCGGCAACCGGGCGATTACGCGGTGGGAGGCATGGGATTCTTCGAGTGCGTCAACGATCACGACGCGGCGCGCGGCCTCTTCGACCGGTGCCAGGAATGGCTACAAGCGAGAGGCGCGGAGGCAATGGAAGGACCGGAAAACTTCGGGGAGCGGAACAGCTGGTGGGGACTGCTCGTGGAAGGCTTCGAGCCGGCTAACTACGGGATGCCCTACAACCCGCCCTACTACCGGGCGCTGTTCGAGGGGCACGGCTTCCGGGATTACTTCCAGCAATACACCTATCTCACGCACCTCGTCAAGGAAAACCTCTCGCCCGTCGTCGTCTGGAAGTCGGACCGGCTATTAAAGAACAAGGCATACAAGCTGCGATCCCTCGACGACATCCCCCTGTCACGCGCGAAAGAGGCCTTCATGGAAATATACAACCGCGGCTGGTCCGCCGACCTGCACGGCGTGGAAAACATGGACAAGCAGCAGGTAGACGCGCTGTTCAAGAACCTGCGACCGGTCATTGACCCCGAACTGATCTACTTCGCCTTTCACGACGAGCACCCGATCGGCTTCTTCATCATGATCCCCGAGCTAAACTACATCATCAAGCACCTGAACGGGAACACCCGCGGGTGGAACGCGTTAAAATTCCTCTACTACCGCCACGCGTGCCGCGGGGACGTCGCCCTGGGACTGATCTTCGGCGTCATCCCCGAATTCCAGGGACGAGGCGTGGAAGCCGCGCTCATCAAGTACTTCCGCGAACGGATCGTCGACCGGGGGAGCCACTACCGGTGGCTACAAATGAGCTGGGTCGGCGACTTCAACAAGCCGCAGATGCACCTCATGGAGTACATCGGGGCGAAAAAATGCAAGACGCACGTCACCTACCGCAAGCTCTTCCGTGACGACATCGAGTTCCGTCGCCTCGCCGACAAGCGCGGGGAATAACCACCCCTTCCCCGCGGGGACACGCGGCGCTACCACCCCCGTGATTATTTTCTTACCTTCGCGAGCATACATGATCGAGTTAAGCGATGATTGATGACCTGACTATCCAACGCGTCTCCCGGGGAGACCGGGCTGCCTTCCAGACGCTCCACGAGGAGCTACACGGCCGCCTGTTCTACTACGCCTTCAAGTTGACCCGCGACCGGATGACCAGCGAGGACATCCTGCAAGAAGCCTTCGTGAAATACTGGACGCGCCGGGAGACATTCACCAGCTTGCTCGCCGTGAAGATCTACCTCTTCTCCTTCCTCAAGAACAAGATCATGAGTCGCGCCCGGGACGAGAACAACCGCAAGCGCATCCTCGACGGCATGGATCGCGAGGAGATCGACACGTCGGAAGAATACCTGCTCATCACCGCGGAGATCTGCGGGCAAGTGCGGCAGGCCATCGGCGAGCTACCCGACCGCACCCGGCAGGTCATCGAGATGGGCATGACGGGAATGACCGTTGACGAGATCGCCGCCGGGATGAACGTCTCCCCGAACACGGTCAAGACCCTGAAAAAAGCCGGCTACCAGGCCCTGCGGGGAAAGCTAAAGCACCTCAAAACCTTCCTCCCCTTCCTCTTCCTCCCGTGACACTCCCGCGCGACGATCGCGGGGCTGTCCGCGCGCTCGCGCGAGACGGTTTTATCACCTGCTTCTAGCGTGTCGTACCCCTACGAGACAGTGGCGGAGCCGTCCGAAAGTGTCTCGTACCCCTACGAGACGGTTTTGTATTGCTCCGCCGGGCTGTCGCACGTGCGCGACACGCCGGCGGAGCGTCCGCCGTCGTGTCGCGCGCGTGCGAGA
>JAIRKS010000033.1 GCA_031259905.1 Odoribacteraceae bacterium | reverse complement strand
CCGCGGGGAGGGTGGTTTAAAACAATAGAGCAGTTGATTAGAAGGCACGCCGCGAGGACGCGATTCTTCGCCGCGGGGACGCGATTTCTTGTTCGTCCTTGAAGAAGGGGCACGCGGGGGATGCGATTTTCTATTCCTCTTTAAAGAAGGCACGTCGCGGTGACACGATTTTCTATCCCTCTTTAAAGAAGAAACGCGCGGGGGACACGGCTTTTTGTCCCTTTAAAAGAAAGAAGTGCGCGGGGAGCGCGCCGGGGAGGAGGGTGCATCGCGGGGAGAAAGGGGGAGCGTCCCGTTGTTCGCGGGGCGCGTCGTTTTGTAGTGCCGGGTGTTAGGGATGAAGGGGTTATTTCCAGCGCCAGCGGCGATCCCGCGTGCAAAGATCGACGAGTAACATGCCAACGAGAGCGTTTTTCACGGAGTTGTAATACCCGCGCACGGCGTCGTCCATGAGGTCGAGGTAGGCCGACAGGGCGGACACGGCAAGAGTGAAGATGAAAAATAACACGAATTGCCGTACCGTTACTTGCATGTTTGTATT
The DNA here is from genome assembly GCA_031259905.1 of Odoribacteraceae bacterium. GTDB lineage: Bacteria > Bacteroidota > Bacteroidia > Bacteroidales > Marinifilaceae > JAIRKS01. The sequence goes on along the minus strand of JAIRKS010000033.1, from coordinate 10,055 downwards.
CATGGTTTCTTGTACCAGGCGGTTTCCCCGCGATTCGTCGCGGCGGGCGAGTCGCCGGCGGGAGGCTCCCCGGCGCGCGTCTTCTCGCGCCGGCGGTGGAGGCGCGACAGGTACATGATTTTAATGTAGTACGCGCAATTGAAGAGGATCACGTTGAACACGCAATGCGAGAGCCAGAAGCCTTTGCCCTGGAAATAGTATAACAAGGCGGAAAGACAGAAGAGCAACAGGCTGAACAGGGCGGCGATGGCGTGCGGCATGAAGGGGGGCATCTCCTCGCGCGCGGCGTGTTCCCGGTACGCGGCGAAGGCGGCGAAGTACAGGTAAAGGATGAGCACAGCGCCAAGAAGGCGCGCGGAGCCCGTGCAACATGCCCAGTAAAACGCGACGATGTAGACGCACGGCAGCACGTATTTCTGGATCTTTCGAGTGGCAGGTTTCATGGTTTTCTCGTTTTGTCGTTAGGGTGAACGCGTGGCGGGAGGCTCGCGGCGGGAGGTGTCGCGCGGCGGGGCGTGATTCGTGTTTCTCGTGTCGCTGTCAGTGTCATGAATTGTCGTGTTAGGGTGGGTAAAGTTCATCGTGTCGCGGTGGACACCTCGCGAAGGTATGAAAAACGGGGGGATCGCGGGCAATAAAAAACCCGGCAAGGGTGATCTTGCCGGGGTTCACGCGGTTGTTCCCGGTGACGGGTTAGCGGGAAAAGAGGAGCTCGCGGTACTTCGGCAGGGGCCAGATCTCGTCGTCGACGAGTAGCTCGAGCTTGTCGACGTGGTAGCGGATGCTCTCGAGGAAGGGCCGCACCTCTTTCGTGTAAGCGTCGGCACGTTCCACGGGGTCGGCGAAGGCGTTGTTGGCCTGTTTCCTGGCCTCGGTCATGCTCGCCACGCGGGTTTGTATCTCGCGGACGTGGTGGGATATGGCGCGGATCGTCTCGATTTGCACGGCGGAAAGCTCCTCGTGGTCCGGCATCACGGCCTTTAGCCCCGCGACGTTCTGGAGGAGGCGGTTCTGGTACGTGATGGCGGTCGGGATGACGTGGTTGAGGGCGACGTCGCCGAGGACGCGCGACTCGATTTGTAGTTTTTTGAGGTAGATCTCGTTCTTGATCTCGAAGCGGGCTTCCAGCTCTCTCTCGGTGAGGACGCCATTGCCGACGAGCAGCTTCCGCGACTTGTCGGAGAGGTACGCCCTGAGCGCCGGCACGCAGTTGGCCTCGGCGGAGAGGCCGCGCGTGGCCGCTTCTTCTTTCCATTCGCTGGAGTAGCCGTTTTTCTCGAAGCGCACGGGCTTCGATTCGGTGATGTAACGGCGCAAGACCTTGAATATCGCCTCGTCTTTCTTGACTCCCTTGTTGATGAGGGCGTCGGCGTCGCGCTTGAAGCGCGCCAGCTGGTCGGCGACGGCCGTGTTCAGGACGATCATGGGGGCGCCGCAGTTGGCCGAGGAGCCGACGGCACGGAACTCGAAGCGGTTGCCGGTGAAGGCGAAGGGCGACGTACGGTTGCGATCCGTGTTATCGAGCATGATCTCCGGGATTTTCCCGACGTTGAGTTTTAATTCCGTCTTCTCGTCGGCGCTCATTTTCTTGTCGCTGACCTTTCGTTCCAGCTCGTCGAGGAGGTTCGTCAGGTATTCGCCGAGGAAGACGGACATGATGACGGGCGGTGCCTCGTCGCCGCCGAGCCGCTCCTCGTTGCCGCGGGAGACGATGCTGGCCTTGATGAGGTCTGAGTGCTCGTGCACGGCCTTGATCGTGGAGACGAGGAAGACGAGGAATTGGAGGTTCGTTTTCGGCTTTTTGCCCGGCGAGAGGAGGTTGACGCCGGTGTCGGTCATCATGGACCAGTTGTTGTGCTTGCCCGAGCCGTTGATTCCCTTGTAGGGTTTCTCGTGCAGCAGGACGCGGAAGTCGTGTCTCCTGGCGACTTTTTTCATGGTCGACATGAGGAGCTGGTTGTGATCAACGGCGAGGTTGACCTCCTCGAAGACGGGGGCGCACTCGAACTGGTTCGGGGCGACCTCGTTGTGGCGCGTCTTGACGGGGATGCCGAGGCGGTGGCACTCGTGCTCGAGTTCTTCCATGAAGGCGGTGACGCGCGAGGGGATGGCGCCGAAGTACTGGTCTTCGAGCTGTTGTCCTTTCGCCGGGGCGTGTCCCGTGAGGGTTCTCCCGCAGAGCTTGAGGTCGGGGCGGGCGTTGTAGAGCGCCTCGTCGACGAGGAAATACTCTTGCTCCCATCCCAGGGTGGCGATGACGCGGGATACGTCCTTGTCGAAGTAATGGCAGACGTCCGTGGCGGCCTTGTCGAGGGCCGAGAGGGCCTTGAGGAGGGGCGTCTTGTAGTCGAGCGCCTCGCCGGTGTAGGCCACGAAGACGGTGGGGATGCAGAGCGTGCGGTTGTTAATGAATGCCGGGGAAGCGGGGTCCCAGGCCGTGTAACCGCGCGCCTCGAAGGTGTTGCGGATGCCGCCGTTGGGAAAACTGGAGGCGTCCGGCTCTTGCTGCACGAGGAGGCGGCCGTCGAACGTCTCGATGACGTGGCCGTCGGGGAGCAAGTCGATGAACGCGTCGTGTTTCTCGGCGGTGGCGCCGTTGAGGGGGTGAAACCAGTGCGTGTAGTGCGTCACGCCCCGTTCCACGGCCCACGCTTTCATGGCCGCTGCTACCTGGTCGGCCAGGGGCCTGTCGATTGGCGTACCCTCGATCAACGCGTTTTCCAGGCGCTTGAAAGCCCCGGCGGGGAGGTATTGCCGCGTCTTTTCGATCGAGAAGACGGCTTCCCCGAAGATGGCAGAACCGCGAGGGCAATCGCCCGCGCAAACAGGTTTCCTGCTTGATAGTTTCTCTAAAGCTAAAAATCTTGATTTCGACATAACATCATTTTTTTGGTTGATACCCTTGAATTGCCGGCAAATGTATGAAAAGAAATATAGTTCCCGCGCGTTTTCCCTGTTTTTTTCAGGGGGGAGGTGAAGAAAAAACGCGAGTTCTTTCCCGACGCGCCCTCACGGCATGTCGAGCGCCTCCTCGATGGCGGCAAGCTCCGCGGGAGTGAAGTCGAGGTGACGTGTAGCCTTCAGGTTCTCGTCGAGCTGCGCCGTGGAGCTTGCCCCCGTCAAGACGCTCGTGACGACCGGGTTTCGCAGTAGCCACGCGAGGGCCATTCCCGCGAGGCTTTGCCCCCGCGCGGCGGCGAGCGCGTTGAGCCGTCGCGCCCTCGACAGGTATCCCGGCGTCACCTGCCCCGGTTTCAGGAATCCCCCGGGGCGGGAGGCCCGCGAGCCTTCGGGGATGCCGTCCAGGTAGCGATCGGTCAGCAGTCCCTGCGCCAAGGGCGAGAAGGCGACCATCCCGACGCCTTCCCGCGCGAGGGTGTCGAGGAGGCCGCGCTCCGGCGTCCGCTCGAACATCGAGTAGCGCGCCTGGTGCACGACGCACGGCACGCCCTCCGCGCGGAGCATGTCGATGACCTGCTTCGCCCGTCCCGGCTCGTAATTGGAGATCCCCGCGTGGAGGGCTTTCCCGCGGCGGACGATGTCGGCGAGCGCCCCGACGGTCTCCTCGAGGGGCGTCACAGGGTCGGGGCGGTGCGAGTAGAAGATATCGAAGTACTCCAGTCCCGTCCGTTTCAGGCTCTGGTCGATGCTTGCCAGCAAGTGTTTCCTCCCTCCCCCGCTGCCGTGCGGGCCGGGCCACATCGGGTAACCGGCTTTCGTGGAGATGACCAGCTCGTCGCGGTATCTCTCCAGGCCGTCGCGGAGGACGCAGCGAAGGTTTTCCTCGGCGGCTCCCGGTGGCGGGCCGTAGTTGTTGGCCAGGTCGAGGTGGGTGACGCCGCGGTCGAAGGCGTGGAAGAGGATCTCGCTGAAGCGCGCGTAGCGCTCCCCGCCGCCGAAGTTGTGCCATAAGCCGAGGGAGACCAGCGGGAGGAATAGACCGCTGTTCCCGCAACGACGACAGGGGGTCGCCTCGTGACGTTGTTCGCTTGCAGTGTACGTGTTCATGGTGTTTGTTTTTAGTGGTTCGCGACGGGCAAACGCCCGTCACGCGAAGAAAGCACGAATGGAGCGGTATCCCGCGCTTTTCCCGTTTTTTTCCGGGACGCCGCCGGTCGCGACGACGATATGCACGGGACGCGCGCGGCGACCGGTGACAAAGTGGGAATTTTCACCTATATTTGCTCGATATAAAACGACACGGTTATGAAAAATGCATGGACGGTTATCGCGATGTTCCTGTTCTTTTCGGGAAGTACGCGGGGACAAGACCGGGGGCTCCTGGTGAAGGTCGGTGACAAGATGCCCGATTTCGAGGTGCAGTTGTTCAACGGCGAACGGTTGGCGACGAAGGATTTGCGCGGGAAGGTTCTCCTACTGAATTTCTGGGCAACGTGGAACCCGCCCTCGCTGGAGGAGTTCAAACGCGTGCCCGACGAGATCGTGAAGCGCTTCGAGGGGAAGGATTTCGTCTACCTGGCGATCTCGCGGGAGGATCCCCGCGAACAGGTCGAGGCGTTCAGGGAGAGGACGGGATACCGCTTTACTATGGGGTTGGATACCGGACGAGAGATCTATTCAAGGTTTGCCACGACCGCAATCCCGCGCGATTTCGTTATTAATAAGGAGGGAAGGATCGTCTATACCACGAACGGGTACTCGGAAAAAGGGTTCTCGGAGATGATCCGCGTCGTCGAGAAGTTGCTCGAGTGACGCACAGGCGAGCACGAGAAGTATCAAAATCATGGCAATAACGAATGGAGCGCACAAACCAATCAACCCAAGGACACTCCCACAAAAAATTACTGCCCGATTTTCCCACCATTGACTGTGCTTAACCATGCCCATATCAACCAGCATAACCACGGAACCAAAACGGCTGTGCCGTAAAACAGCATCGGACGGTTATATTTTTGTAGTTGTATAGACGCGGCTTCCATTATTTCTTGGCACTCCGCCTGTTTCGTTGATAAATTCGTTTTTGATTTTATGTGATTTGTCATTTGTATTCAGTTCATTTTTGCCACCGTCTTTTTGAATTGCGATTTGACCAGCATCCTATGAACGGGTTTTACGGGTATAAAATAAAGCCTGCCTCCCCAATTATTGAATTTTACAACAGTGGTCAAATATATTTCTGATTTTTCCCTGTCAACCAAAATCGAGGTTCGAAATTTAAGGTGTTTATCGTTTTCTTCCATTACTATTTCGTTCTCATTGCGAGCCGATACCGTGAAAATCATCAGTTTTGAACCTGCCGGATAATAATCCCGCTCCGAAGCTTCTTTTCCCGATACTGCCAAGCCGAACATCCGCACGATACTGTTTCTGATTTTCATCAAAACAGCGGCAATGCCCGACATTTTGAATATTTCAGTAGCTATTTTATCGACGCTTAATTCGGTTGATTGGGTGATTCTATACGAATCAAGATAATCAACTCCCCCAAACTCTTCCAATATGATTGACTTTGAAGGAATTTCGTTTAACGAAACGGGTTTATTCAATTTCTTTTTCATATTAATTTCCCCCATTGGGGTTCATAAATAACTTTTGGCGACGGAATAGATTATCAGACGAAAAGGTTACTCTGTATTAGCGATATCGGTCATTCACATTTTGCCGTCGATGGCTTGCAATTTCAAGTTGAACAGTTTCCTTATTCATGTTCTGCTTTATTTAATCGCACAAAGTTACAACTGTTCAATTGTGCTGTCTTCAAGCGCTATCTTATTTGTGCTTTTTGATTTTCTTTATCGCCCAGTCATAATGGCTCGAAGTTGCCGAAACGCAATAACTTCCCAGGGTAGTAGTGCCCGTCCATGAAAACTGTTTTCGGGCAAACAGTTCGTCATTGGAAAACGTTTCAATCAGATTCATCACTTTGTTATGACTTTCCTGCAACATTTTTTTTGCGTCAGTCAAGGGCGTGGTTTGGTGTTTTTTCCAAATTTCGACATTCATTTGCGGATAAGTTTTCCAATTATACGGTTCGGGAAGAAACGGTTTCTGTTCTCCTTTTCGATTGGCATTTATCCAGTTTAACAATAGTTGATGCCATTCGTACAAATGAACCAGTACATCCCGCAGGTTTTTATCGCGCGTCCAATGAGCCTCTTTCTGTTTTTGTACGAAGTCGTCGCCAAAAGCGAATGTTGCATTTTGTTGTTCATCCGTCATCGAATCAATGAGTTTCCATAACTTGCCGAATTGTTCGTTTGCAATAATTTGTAAATTTGTTTTTGTTGTTGCTCGTGCCATATTTATTTGTTTTTATTCTGTTCATAATTTTCTTTGGTTATGCAATAAAAGTGCATATCAGGCATCTTTGAGTTTTGCCTTCAATAGCGCCATGCTTCGTGGTATGTGCAAAATTTGCACATACCTCTTTTTCCAGCAATTCCCCTTCTGTGAAAATGTTACGTATATGTTTACCGATAACTGTTCTTTCCCGCTGAAACAATTCCGACATCTGCGCCTGTGTCAGCCACACTGTTTCCTCCTTCAAATGCACATCCAACTGTACATCGCCATTTGGCGTTTGATAAATAATAATTTCGCCTCGATTCATAAAGTTCAATTTCGCCGCAAAGGTGCGCCGTATTTCTCTATACTTATAAGATAATCATATCATTCACATCAAACGACCAGTAAGGGTTATAAGCCCCTCTCCTTCTCGCGTGTTTACATGTCGCTGAACGCGTGCAGCACCTCGACGAGCGTCGAGACGCCCGTGATCGCGAGGGCAATGAAGGCCAGGATGCCGGCCAGGATGTAGCTCCGCTTGATTTTCTTGAAAGGGTAGAGGAGATAGGCGATGACGAGCGTCGGCGGGAAGATATATAACGACATCACCGTGAATACCGTCTCGAATTGCCGTTCGGTGTAGTGGTATCGCGGGTCGAGCAGCAGGAATAGCGCGACAGCGATGGCGCCGAGCAACAGCAGGTAAACCGAAAAGAAATGGAGCACTTCCAGAAACTTCTCCCCGGCGCGGCGCACGATCCAGAAGAAGGCGAGCGCCAGCAGGCAAGAGATCATGAACAGGATGAAGGTCATGGCTTAGTTTGTTTTGTAAGGATACTTTACTTCCCGCAGCTCCTTGTTCGCCTCGACGATCTTCCGTTTCAGCGATTCCTTGAACGACACCACCTTTTCCCTCAGCGCGGGATCACCGACGGCAAGCACCTGCGCGGCAAGGATACCGGCATTCATGGCCCCGTTGATAGCGGTGGTGGCCACGGGAATCCCCGGCGGCATCTGCGCGATCGCCAGCAACGCGTCCATCCCGTCAAGCGAGGCGCTGATCGGCACGCCGATCACGGGAAGCGGCGTCACGGCAGCGATCACTCCCGGCAAGTGCGCCGCCATGCCCGCCCCGGCGATGATCACCTCGATCCCCCGCGGGGCGGCCTCCCGCGCGAACGCTTCCACCTCCACCGGGGTACGGTGGGCGGAAAGCGCGTGCATCTCGAACGGGATCTCGAAATCGTTCAACACTCCCGCCGCCTTTTCCATGACGGTCAGGTCGGAGGTACTCCCCATGATAATGCTCACCCTGGCTTTCATAATATATCGGTTCAAAATTGTACTTTCGCGCAAAGTTAAATAAAAACAGCCCCTCCGCGTGGAAAAAATAATAAAATTACACGACAAGACCTTCCGCCTTTACATCAAGTCGGCGGACATCAACCGCGCCATTCGTCGCGTCGCCCGGCAAATCAACCGGGAAATGGCGACGGCGCGCCCGCTCTTCCTCTCCGTGCTCAACGGCGCATTCATGTTCACCTCCGACCTCCTCAAGGAGATCACGATAGAGGGGACGACGGTCGCCTTCACGCGCCTCGCCTCGTACGCCGGGACGGTCTCCACGGGACACGTGCAGGAACTCGTCGGCCTCACCGACGACGTCGCCGGCAGGAACGTCATCATCGTCGAGGACATCGTCGACACCGGCCGCTCGATCGCCCACCTGCAGGAAACCCTCGCCGCGCGCCAGGTGGGAAGCACGCGGGTCGCCGCCCTCTTCTACAAGCCGGACGCCCTCGAACGCGAGGTCACCATCGACTACGCCGGCATCCCCCTCGGGAACGACTTCGTCGTCGGTCGCGGGCTGGACTACGACGGGCTGGGACGTAATCTCCGCGACCTCTACACGCTCGTGTCATGACCAACTTCGTCGATTACGTGAAAATCTTCTGCCGCGGCGGCGCCGGCGGCGCCGGGTCTGCCCACCTCCACCGCGACAAGTTCACCGCCAAGGGAGGCCCCGACGGCGGCGACGGAGGGAGAGGAGGACACGTCATCCTGAGGGGAAACCGCAACCACTGGACGCTCATCCACCTCAAGTACCGCCGCCACCTTTTCGCCGGCAACGGCGAGGCCGGGGGCGCCACCCGCTCCACCGGCGCCGACGGGCAAGACATCATCATCGACGTGCCCCTCGGCACCGTCGCCAGGGACGCGGATACCGGCGAGACCATCCACGAGATCACCGCCGACGGCCAGCAAGAAACGATCGTCCGCGGCGGGAGAGGAGGTCTCGGCAACTGGCACTTCCGCTCGGCCACCCTCCAGACCCCCCGCTTCGCCCAGCCCGGCGAGCCGAACGTCGAGCGCGTCGTGATCCTCGAACTAAAGACCCTGGCCGACGTCGGCCTCGTCGGCTTCCCCAACGCCGGGAAATCGACGCTGCTCTCCGTCGTCTCGGCCGCCCGACCGGAAATCGCCGATTACCCCTTCACCACCCTCGTGCCGAACCTCGGCATCGTCCGCTACCGCGACGAGCGATCCTTCGTCATGGCCGACATCCCCGGCATCATCCAGGGCGCGCACCTCGGGAAAGGCCTCGGCCTCCGCTTCCTTCGCCACGTCGAGCGAAACCCCGTCCTGCTCTTCCTCGTCCCGGCGGACAGCCCCGACATACGCGCCGGCTACAACGTGCTCCTCGACGAGCTGCGACAGTACAACCCCGAACTCCTCGATAAGAAACGGCTCCTCGCCGTCAGCAAATCCGATCTCGCCGACGACGAGCTGATCGGGGAGATGAAAAAAGAACTCGAGGGCCTCCCCGTCGTCTTCATCTCCGCGCTCACCGGCGACGGCATCACCGCCCTGAAAGATCACCTTTGGAAGTTACTCGACGAGAACCCCTGACGCGCTGACATGCCAGGAAAAGAACAAGTACAAGCCATGTTCGACGGTATCGCCCGGCGATACGACCTGTTGAACCGACTCCTCTCCTGCGGCATCGACCGCCGGTGGCGAACGCGGGCCGCGCGACTACTCGACGGCAAGCCGGCACGCGTACTCGACCTCGCCTGCGGCACCGGCGACCTCGCCCTCGTGATCGCCTCGCGCGCCGCGGAGGTCACCGGCGTCGATCTCTCCGGCAACATGCTGGAAATCGCCCGCGCGAAAGCCGCCGCCCGCGGCCTGGACGGGCGCGTCACCTTCCGGCGCGGCGATGCCGAACGCCTCGACTTCCCCGCCAACCATTTCGACGCCGTCACCGTCGCCTTCGGCGCGCGCAACTTCGAGCACCTCGACCGGGCGTTACGGGAGATCCTCCGCGTGCTCCGTCCCGGCGGCAAGCTCGTCATCCTCGAATTCTCCACGCCCACCCTCCCGCTCGTCGCGGGCCTTTACCGCTTCTACTTCACGCGCCTGCTCCCCGTCATTGGCGGGCTGATCTCCGGCGACCGCGCCGCGTACGCTTACCTGCCGGCATCGGTACGCGCCTTCCCGTCCGGCGAGCGATTCCTCTCCATCCTCCGCGCGGGCGGGTTCATCGCTACCGCCGCGCGCCCGCTCTCCCTCGGTATCGCGACGCTCTACACCGCCGTCGCCCCGCCCCTGCCCGCCGGGACAAACACGCCTTGATTCCCGCCAGGGCATTTCAAATGATCAGGTGCGCGCGGGAGGCTACGTTCCCGGCTTTTTCATCGTCGCGCGACGGTTGAAATGGACCGCCAGGAGCACGCGAAAGGGGGACGCGAAAAAAAAATAGTCAAAAAACGAGGGGGGATTGTATAGTGATAAAGAAAAAGTCGCTA
>JAIRKS010000130.1 GCA_031259905.1 Odoribacteraceae bacterium | reverse complement strand
TAACGAGGTGGACGTGGCGTGGGCGCGCTGGGGCTGGCAAGGCGGGTTGTCGCCGGCGGAACGGGAACGGGTGTCCGCGGATTACGTGGCGCTGGCGCACGGGTTGTTGCCTCGCCTCGTGGACAGCCTCGCCGGCGGGATTGCTTACTGGCCGTCGTCGCCGATGTCGGGGGACACCGTGGGGGCGCACGAGACGCGCCCGGGAACGAGCGGGGATAATCATTACTGGGGCGTGTGGCACGAGTCGCGTCCCCTCGAGGAGTTCGAGAAGAACGTGGGGCGCTTCATGAGCGAGTACGGTTTCCAGTCGTTCCCGGAAATGCTCACGGTGCAATCGTACACGCTCCCGGGGGATCGCGACATTGATTCCGACGTGATGAAGGCCCACCAGCGTAGCGCGATCGGCAACCGGCAGGTGCTCCGGTACATGGAGCGGGATTACGTTGTCCCGGCGGATTTCGAGCAATTCCTGTACGCGAGCCAGGTACTGCAGGCGCGGGCGACGCGGTTGGCGTTCCACGCGCACCGTCGCCGGATGCCCTACTGCATGGGGTCGCTGGTGTGGCAGTTGAACGACTGCTGGCCCGTGGCGAGTTGGTCGACGATTGATTATTATCATCGCTGGAAGGCGGCGCATTACGCGGCACGGGCGGCGTGCAAGCCGGTGATCGTCTCCCCCCTGGCGACGGACGACAGGGTAGAATTGTGGGTGGTGAGCGATTTGCTGCGCGCTTTCCCGGCGACGCTCCGCGTGGAACTGAAGGATTTCTCGGGACGAACGCGGGGAAAGCGGGAGGCGAGGTACAACGTGAAGGCGAATACCTCGGGACGGGCGATCACGTGGTCGCGTGAAGAGCTTCTCGACGGGGCGGACGCGCGGGAGGTGTTCGCCGTGATTAGCCTCCTCCGGGAGGGGGTGTTGCTGGACGAACAGTATCTTTATTTCACCACGCTAAAAGAGGCGCGCCTCCCGGTAGCCCCGCGCGTGAGCGTGGAAGGGTTCGAGCGGGAGGGACGACGCTACTTGCGGGTCGCCACCGACGCGCTGGCACTCGACGTGTTGTTTTACTTGCCCGACGAGGAGTTGCACCTCTCGGATAATTATATAAACCTCGTCCCCGGGCAGCCCCTGGAGGTAGAGGTGATCCGGCCCACGGGGGACTTCGACGCGTCGCGCGTCCGCTTCCGTCACGTGGGCATGTCACGCGAATTCATGAATTAATATATTAACACGATGAAAAAGAAGTTTAACTTGCTGTTTTTGCTCGCGATGATGGGCCTCGTCATCGTTTCCCGCGGCGCGGGGGCACAAGAAGAGGTGAATATAGTCCCTCGCCCGACGATGGTACGCGCGGAGAAAGGGAGTTTCTTGCTGACTCCCGGCACGGTAATTAACGTGACCGGGGGAGAGGAGGCGCTTCCCGCCTGCCGGCTGTTCTCTGACTTGCTGGCGCGATCTCTCGGCACGCCGCTCGAGATCAGGCAGGGGAAAAAGAGCCTCAAGAAGGCGATCAATGTCTCCGTGGACGCCACCCTTGGCGAGGAGGCTTACACGCTGGTCGCGCGGGAGCGGTCGGTGGAGATCCGCGGGGGGAGCGCACGGGGCGTGTTCTACGCGTTCCAGACATTGCGCCAGTTGTTGCCCGCCGGCGTTGAACGTGGCGACCCGTCCGCGTCGCTGGAAATCCGCGGTGTCACCATCGAGGACGAACCGCGCTTCGCGTACCGGGGGATGATGCTCGACGTGGCGCGCCACTTCTTCCCGGTGGAGGACGTGAAAACGTACATCGACATGCTGGCCCTGCACAAGATAAATCGCTTCCACTGGCACTTGACGGATGACCAGGGATGGCGCTTGGAGATCAAGAAGTATCCCCTCCTGACCGAGGTAGGAAGTCGACGCGACGAAACGGTGATCGGCAAGAATACCGGACAGTACGACGGTATCCCGCACGGGGGATTCTACACGCAGGAAGAGGTGAAAGAGATCGTGCAGTACGCCGCGGAACGCTACATCACGGTGATTCCCGAAGTCGAGCTGCCGGGACACGCTTTCGCCGCGCTGGCGTCGTATCCCTCGCTGGGGTGCACGGGCGGGCCGTACAAGGTGGCTACCTACTGGGGCGTGTTCAACGAGGTCTTCTGTGCCGGCAAGGAAGAGACGTTTGCCTTCCTCGAGGGGGTGCTGGACGAGGTGATCGCCCTCTTCCCGTCGGAGTACGTGCATATCGGCGGGGACGAGTGCCCGAAAATGCGGTGGAAACAGTGCCGCGCGTGCCAGGCACGTATCAAGGCGGAAAAGCTGGCGGACGAGCACGAGTTGCAGAGTTATTTCGTGAAACGGATCGAGCGGTTTCTTAACGCCAAGGGCAGGAAATTGATCGGGTTCGACGAGATACTGGAAGGCGGTATCTCCCGGACGGCCACCGTGATGTCGTGGCGCGGCACGAAAGGAGGGCTTGAGGCAGCCCGGTTAGGCAACCAGGCCGTGATGACCCCCAACTCGCACGCCTATTTCGATTATTACCAGTCGAAGGACACGAAAAACGAACCCTTCGCGATCGGCGGGTTCGTGCCGCTGGAAAAAGTATACGAGTTGAACCCCACGGAAGGATTGAACGAGCAGGAAGCCCTCCTGATCCAGGGCGCGCAGGCTAACCTGTGGACGGAGTATATCTCCACGATCAGCCACGTGCAGTACATGGTACTCCCCCGGATGGCCGCCCTCGCCGAGGTCGCGTGGACGCGGCAAGACCAACGGTCGTACGACGACTTCCTGAAACGGGCGATCGTGTTGACCGACCGCTACACGGCGCTGGGATACAACTTTGCCAGGCATCTTTTTAATTAAAGAACATCTCGTCCGCGAACGCGTCCATGAAACAATACATCCCCATATCCTCGTGGGCAGAGGATGATAAACCCAGAGAAAAGATGGTAGCGAAAGGAGTGTTTTCGCTATCGACAAACGAACTGCTGGCGATCCTGCTGCGCTCGGGACGCGGGGGAGAATCCGCACTGGACGTCGCGCGACACTTGCTGGCGGATTGCAACAACGACCTGAACGTCATGGCCCGCTGGGGAGTGCGCGACTTCACCAGCCGCTACAAGGGGGTGGGCGTGGCGAAGGCGGCGAGCATCGTCGCGGCTTTCGAGCTGGCCCGTCGCCGGGAAGCGTCAAGCGGGGACACTCCCCCCGCGTTGACGTCGAGTCGGGAAATATACAATTTCCTGCGGCCTCGCCTGGGCGATCTTGAACGCGAGGAATTCTGGGTATTGATGCTGAACAATGCCTGCCGCCTAAAGTCCTGCGAGCGCCTCTTCTCCGGGGGGATCGACAGCACGACCGTGGATCTACGCGTGCTCTTCGCCAGGGCACTGGAGGAGAAGTCGCACTTGCTGGTCGTGGCCCACAATCACCCCAGCGGTAACCTGCGCCCCAGCGAGCAGGACACCTCCCTGACGCGACGGATCAGCAAGGGCGCGAGTACGCTGGACATGACCTTGCTGGATCACTTGATTGTCTGCGCGAGCGGCTATTACAGCTTCGCCGACGAGGGAATATTATAAGTTCGCGCCAACCATTATCCCCGGCCGTTGACGCGACGGGATGTTGCCAATATGACACGTCACGCGACTGGCAGGGATTTTGTACAGGGAGGTTGCGCATGTAAATTAAAAAAATAACATATGTCAGAGGATAATAACGAGATACTCCGCGAGGAGGAGATACCGGAAAATACCGGTGACGCGTGCACCCCGGAAGGAGAACACGTGAAGAACGAACCTGTCGAGGGAAAGAAAAAACGATGGGGAAGGAAGGAAGACAAGCAACTGGAGGAGATGGGGATGAAACTGGCAGAAATGAACGACAAGTACCTGCGCCTTTCCGCCGAGTTCGACAACTACCGGAAGCGGACGTTGAAAGAACGAATGGAACTATTAAAGACGGCCGGGGAGCAGGTACTGGTAGGGATACTGCCGGTGGTAGACAACCTCGAGCGCGCCTTGTCGAGCATGGAGAACGCCTCGGACGTGACGGCATTAAAAGAGGGCGTGAACCTGATCTACTCGAACTTCAAGGAATTCTTGACACGGAATGGAGTAAAAGAGATCGAAACGCTGGACGCGGACTTTAACACCGACCTTCACGAGGCGGTGACGACGATCCCTACCCCGACGCCCGCGCTGAAAGGGAAGGTGATTGACACGATCGAGAGAGGCTACACGTTGAACGAAAAAGTAATTCGTTTCGCGAAAGTAATCGTTGGAGAATAACATGAAGCGCCGGCCACGAGCCGGTAGAACGAAAGAGTAAAAGATGCAGAAAAGAGACTATTACGAGGTGCTTGGCGTGTCAAAGAACGCGGACGCTACCGAAATCAAGAAAGCTTACAGGAAGTTGGCCTTGCAGAATCACCCGGACAAGAACCCGGGGGACAAAGAGGCCGAGGAGCGTTTCAAGGAAGCTGCCGAGGCATACGACGTGCTAAGTAACGAGGAGAAACGTCGGCGCTACGACCAGTTCGGTCATGCCGGTGCGGGTAGCGCGCACGGTGCTGGCGGCGGCATGAGCATGGAGGACATCTTCTCCCACTTCGGGGACATCTTTGGCGGCTTTTCGGGTTTCTCTGGCTTCGGCGGGAGCGGGGGACGACGGGGAGCGCATCACGTGAACCGGGGGACGAACCTGAGGGTAAAAGTAAAATTAAACCTGAAAGAGGTGGCGACGGGCGTGGAAAAACGCATCAAGGTAAAGAAACAGGTCGCCTGCGGGCATTGCAACGGGACCGGAGCGAAAGAAGGCTCCTCGTACTCGAATTGCAGCACGTGCGGCGGGACAGGACAAGTAACGCGCGTGCAAAACACGATCCTTGGCCCGATGCAAACCACCTCCACCTGCCCCACGTGCCACGGGGAGGGAAAGACGATCAACACGAAATGCACGTATTGCGGCGGCGAGGGAGTCGTGTCGGCCGAAGAGGTCATCGTGCTGAACATCCCGGCCGGGGTAGCCGACGGGATGCAATTATCGCTCTCCGGCAAAGGGAACGCTGCCCGCCGGGGGGGGGTAAACGGCGACCTGATCGTCATGATCGAGGAGGAAGAACACCCGGAATTGATCCGCGACGGGAACGATTTACTGTATAACGTGTTCGTGGGCTACCCGGAAGTCGTGCTGGGAGAGACGGTAGAGATCCCCACGGTAGAGGGAAAAGTGAAGGTAAAGATCGAACCGGGCACGCAACCCGGGAAGATCCTGCGCCTGCGCGGGAAAGGGTTGCCGGACGTGAACGGGTACGGGCGGGGCGACCTGCTGGCCAAGATAAACGTCTGGGTGCCCAGGAACCTCGCGAAGGAAGACAAAAAGCTGGTCGAGAAAATGCGGGACATCGAGGGCTTCCACCCCAGCACGAGCGACAAAAAGAATCTCTTTACCAAGATGAAGGACTTTTTTGAATAAAGCGCCATGATCACCATCACCCAGCTCGAATACATCGTGGCCATTGACGACTGCCGGCATTTCGCTGCCGCCGCGGAGCGATGTTTCGTGACGCAGCCCACGCTAAGCATGCAAGTTAAAAAGCTGGAAGAAGACCTGGGCGTGCTGATCTTCGACCGGAGTCGTCACCCGGTAGAGCCTACCGAACTCGGCGCCCGGCTCATCGGGCAGGCGCGCATCGTGATCTCGTCGACGCGACGCATCAACGAGATGATCAACGAGGACAAACAAGAGGCGACCGGGTTACTGCGCGTCGGGATCATACCGACGCTGGCGCCCTACCTGCTGCCCGCCCTCGTCGGGCACTACGCGCGCCGTCACCCGCTGGTACGCGTGGAAGTCGAGGAACTGGTCTCCAGGGAAATCATCCGGCGGCTGAAGCGAGAGAGCCTCGACGCCGGCATTTTCGTCACCCCTTACCGGGACGAGAGAATCGTGGAGTGTCCCGTCTTTTACGAGGAAATGCTACTCTACGCCCACCCCGGGCACGAGCTGCTCGAACGGGAGAGCATCCGGCCGGCGGACCTCTCGCCGTGGAAAATGTGGATGCTGGGCAAGGGGCATTGTTTCCGTGACCAGGTACTGAACCTGTGCGAGAAAGCCTCGAACCAGGAAGGCGAGTTACCCTTCGACTTCGAGAGCAACTCCCTCGAGACGTTAATGAAAATCGTCGACAGGGAAGGGGGATTCACCATCATCCCGGAGCTGGCGGCGCTGGAAATGCCCCGCGAGAAACGCGAACAAGTAAGATCGTTTGCCGCTTACACCCCCGTGCGAGAGGTAAGCGTGATCCATTCCAACCACTACGTCAAGAAAAAACTCATCGCCCTGCTGGTCGAGGAGCTAAAGGCGATCGTCCCCGCCGGGATGTTACGGAAAGAGCGGGGCGTCGTCGTGGAGTGGCAACACGTCAAGAACAAACATGAAGACCATAAAGATAAAGAATAGGCTGGAAGAGGCGCGCCAGGCGCTGGTCTCCTTCATGACAGACGACGCGCGGGTAGAAGCCATCGCCCGCGCCGGCGACATGCTGGCGGGCGCGTTACGGGCGGGGCACAAGGTGATCAGCTGCGGGAACGGCGGCTCCATGTGCGACGCCATGCACTTTGCCGAGGAGCTGACCGGTCGTTTCCGCGGGGATCGCGCGGGATTACCCGCCGTCGCCATCTCGGACCCCGCGCACCTGACCTGCGTGGCCAACGACTACGGCTTCGACCGCGTGTTCTCCCGCTTCGTGGACTCCCACGGGCTGCCTGGCGACGTCCTGTTGGCCATCAGCACGTCCGGGAACTCGCCCAACGTGCTGAAAGCCGTCGAGAGCGCCCGTGCGAAAGGCATGAACGTGATCGGTCTCTCCGGGAAAACGGGCGGCGAGCTGGCCAACCGCTGCGACGTGAACATCCACGTCCCGTGGGACGGTTACTCCGACCGCGTGCAAGAAATACACGTCAAAATCATACACATCTTAATAGAACACGTGGAAAGCGAGCTGGGGTTAGACGCGTAACGTCACCCTCCCCACCCCTCCCGGTCCAGGCTACGGTACTGGATAGCCTCGGCAATATACCGGGGATTGATACGCTCCTCCCCCTGCAAGTCGGCGATCGTGCGGGACAACTTGATGATCCGGTCGTAAGCCCGCGCCGAAAGCCCGAACCGCTGCATGGCGATCTTCAACAAGCCGGTGCACCCCTCGTCGAGCGCGCAATACTTCTTCAACAGCGCGGGCGTCATCTGCGCGTTACAATAAATACCGGGATACGCGCGAAACCGCGCCGTTTGCAGCTCCCTCGCGCGGATCACGCGTGCCTGCACGCTGGCGCTCGTCTCACCCTCCCCGAGGATCGCGAGCTTGTCGATCTCCACGGGCACCACCTCGATATGAATATCGATACGATCGAGCAGCGGGCCTGAGATCTTGGAAAGATACTTGTGCACCGCCCCCGGCGGGCAGGAGCACTCCCTCGACGGGTGATTATAAAACCCGCACGGGCAGGGATTCATCGAGGCGATCAACATGATATTCGCCGGGTACTCCACGCTCGACCGCGCGCGGCTAACGCAAATACACCGGTCCTCCAGCGGCTGTCGCAACACCTCCAGCACGGAGCGCTTAAACTCCGGCAGCTCGTCGAGGAAGAGCACGCCGTTATGCGCCAGCGACACCTCTCCCGGCTGCGGCCACGTTCCCCCGCCGATGAGCGCCACGTCCGAGACCGTGTGATGCGGCGAGCGGAAGGGCCGCGTGACGATCAGCGAGCCGTTATGCTGGATCTTACCGGCCACCGAGTGAATCTTCGTCGTCTCCAGCGACTCGTCGGTCGTCATCGGCGGCAGGATCGTCGGCAACCGCCGCGCCAGCATGGTCTTCCCCGACCCCGGCGCCCCGATCATGATCATGTTATGCCCGCCCGCTGCCGCGATCTCCATCGCCCGCTTGACGTTCTCCTGCCCCTTGACGTCCTTGAAATCCAGCACGTGCTCCCGCCGCGTCTCGTCGAGCGTCGGCGGGGTAAACGTCACGGGGGGAAACTCCCGCTCTTTCTTCAGGAAGGCGATCACCTCGCTCAGGTGACGGAAGCCGCGCGTCTCGAAGTCCTGCACGACGGACGCCTCGTTAGCGTTCTGCAGCGGCAGCAATATCCCCTTGAATCCCTCCCGTTTCGCGTTGATAGCGATGGGCAACGCGCCCTTCACGGGTTGCAGGCTACCGTCGAGCGACAGTTCTCCCATGATCACGTGCTGCTCGAGCATGTCGACGGGCAACTGCTCGTTGGCCGCGAGGATACCGATGGCCAGCGGCAGGTCGTACGACGAGCCTTCTTTCTTCACGTCGGCCGGCGCCATGTTGATGATTGTCCGCTTGCCGGGGATTTTCGACCCGATCTCCCGCAACGCGGAGTCGATCCGCTCCTGGCTTTCTTTCACGGCGTTGTCAGGGAGGCCGACGATGATGAATTTCGCTCCCCAGAGGATGTTTACTTCTATCGTGATGGTAATGGCATTGATCCCGTGTACCGCCCCCCCGAATACTTTTACTAACATGTTGTGGTCTCGTTTAACTTCAAGGCCGAAAGGTATAATAATTTTACCTCCCACACCGCGTGTAACCGCGATTTTCTCCCTCTCACCTGACCAGGCAAGGGGGAAAATGTTTTCCCCCCTGCACCCCCCCTCCAGCCCGTAGCACGGGCAGGCATTAAGCTGGCCAGGCGTGACGGGATGACGTGATGAACGGAAATAAAGTTTTTCGCGGGGCGATGGCAGGCAAGGGGGGCACTTGCAACATCTGCAAATGCCCCCCTTGCCTGTCACCGCCCCGCGAAAAACTACATCGCCCGCGCTTCAAGTTTTCCCCGTCACGTCCGGCCAGTTTTTTGCCCGCCCATGCTAATGGGCTGGAGGGGGTGCAGGGGGAAACCACTTTCCCCCTGCCTGGTCAGGGGGACATGAAAAGAACCGGGGAGGGTTCCTCGCGGTACTGCTCCCCGGTGAACCGCGCGTGGAGCGCGCGCGGTGTGAGATGCACTTCATGAAGTGCCGAAACATAAAACAGATTCTCTTTACTGTTACTGTTGGATGGGTTTACTCCTCGACGGGCTCGTCCTCGCCGGTCTGGGTGCCCTCGTCGACGAGCGCGTCGTCGTCGTCGTCGTCGTCGTCGTCATCCTTACTGGCGGAGGCGTCGCGGCGGCCCTGTTCCTGCGCGAGCGAGTTACTGTACATGTTGGCGAGCACGTTGTACCCGGCCACGAACGCGTCAAGCTCCGTGGAGGGCGTCAGGGTGCCGAGAGTGATGATTGCCTCGGCACGGTCGAGTAGATCCTCGAGCAAGTCATTGGCCTCGAGGCGGAGCTCGCTCATCGTGACGCCAGGACGCTGTTTCATCTCGTCGACGCGCGCGAGCGTCAGGCGGAAAAACTCGTTGTTCGCCTCGACGACCTGCGAGAACAGCGCGGTGAGGCCGAG
>JAIRKS010000197.1 GCA_031259905.1 Odoribacteraceae bacterium | reverse complement strand
ATGTCCGCGGGGCATTGCAAACTCGCGATGCCCCTTTGTCAAATGTCTGCGGGGCATTGCAAACTCGCGATGCCCCTTTGTCAAATGTCTGCGGGGCATTGTAAACTTGCAATGCCCCTTTGCTTCGAGACAAAACCCCTTTTGACGATACCGTCGACTCTTTCCAGGTAAAAGGCGAGACAAATTCAGCGGGTGAAGAAGTCCAGCAGGCAAGCGTCGTCCAGGAAGAGGCGGAGGTGATCGCCGTGCTGGATAGGGGAATAGCGAAACGTGTTGCCGGTAAAGAGGAGATCGCCGACCTTCAGCAAGTAGTAGCGGGAGAGGGCGGCAACCTGATCGTCGAGCGAGAAAGGCAAGTCGAGGAGAGCGCCGCTGAACACCGTCGCGCCGTTCACCTCGAGAGCGTACCGGGGGTTGTCCTGCAGCGCGCGCAACGGGGAGACGACCGCCGCGCGATCGAAGCCGAGGGCCGGGTCGGGCGGTAACCCCGCGGCGCGCGTCTCCTCGAGGAGATTGTCGGCGTAAAAGCGGAGGGCGACGCCCCCCTCGCCCGTGTAACGGCGCGCGAAACGAGGGGCAATGCCCTTGCCCAGCTTGCAGACGCGGTACGCGAGCTGCGGCACGCAACTCAGGCGCGTCGCGAACGACGGGATGTAGAAATCCTCGTCGCCGCGCCACAGGGCATTGTCCCCCAGCACGACGTGCCCGCGCGCCCCGCCGGGGGCGTGTTCCGCGCAGAGGAGCTTCATCGTGTCGCCCCCCCGCGGCGCTGTTTCGTGGTAAAATCCTTGTTCATGCTTGTCTCCGTGACGTTCTCGCGAATATATTACCTTTGCCCTGTAATCAAACAGGCCATCATGGAATCTTTCTTGTACCTCCTGGCACGGGACATCGCGCGCGACGAGCACCCGGAAAGCCTCACCGTCGTTTTCCCGAACAAGCGGGCGGGATTGTTCCTCGCCCGCGAGCTATCGCGCCTCGTCGATCGCCCGGCGTGGATGCCGGTGATCGTGACGCTCGAGGAGTTCGTCGAGCAATACGCCGGGCTAAAGCGGGCGGACGAGATCACGCTCGTCATCAAGCTGTACCGCGCCTACCGGGAGTGCTCCGGGAGCGGTGAGTCGTTCGACGACTTCTACCCGTGGGGGAGCATGTTGCTCGAGGACTTCGACGACGTCGACAAGTACCTCGTCGACGCGCGCGACCTCTTCTCGAACCTCCGGGCGCTGCACGAGATCGAGCGCCTGTTCCCCTACCTGACCGTCGAGCAGGCCGCGCACGTGCGCCGCTTCTGGAGCCACTTCAAGGAGGGACGCGCGACGGGACGGGAGCAGCAGGTGTTCCTCGATACGTGGGAAAAGCTCTACCCGACGTACTGCCGCTTCCGCGAGAAGTTGCGCGACGAGGGGCTGTGCTACGAGGGCATGGGCACGCGCCTGCTGCGTGAACGCCTCGACGAGGTGACCGTCGACGGGAGACTGTTCTTCGCCGGCTTCAACGCCCTGACAAAATGCGAGGAGGAGATCCTCGGGCGCTTCCGCGATAACGGGCAGGCCGCCTTCTACTGGGATCACGACCTCTATTACACCGCCAACGAACGGCACGAGGCCGGGCTATTCCTCCGCGAGAACCTGAAACGATTCCCGAACACTCCCGGCATAGAACACTTCAACAACTTCCGGCGCGGGGACAAGCTCGTCGAGCACGTCACCGTCCCGTCGACCGTCGGGCAGGCGAAGCTCCTCCCGGCATTGCTCGGGGAGATCCCGCCGGAAGAGTTGGCGAAGACGGCCGTCGTGCTGTGCGACGAGCGATTGCTCGCCCCCGTCCTCCACTCCATCCCCCCCGCCGCCGGGAAGATCAACGTCACGATGGGATACCCGGCAAGGGAAACCGCCGCCGCCGCTCTCGTCGCGCTCGCCGGGGAGTTGCAACGGGGCGCCGGGAAAAGGGGCGAGACGTGGTACTTCGCCCGCGGGCCGGTCGTCGCGTTACTGGATCACCCCCTCGTGCAGGCCGGCGACCCGGCACGAGCGCGGGAGATCGCCCGCCGCGTACTCTCCGGCAACACCCGCGTCCCCGCCGCGACGCTGCCGTTCGACGACGTCTCCGCCGCCCTCTTCGCCCCGCGCGAGGAGGCGTCGTTCGACTATTTCATCGACATCATCGCGCAGCTGCTCTCCCGCGACGACGGGGGGACGGGATCTATCGAGAGAGAAACGCTCTTCACGCTCTACAAGCGGCTGCAACAGGCCAGGGACGCGTTCCGCGAAGAGGAGGTCGTGCCGGGCGAGCGGATGCACGCGCGCGTCGTCGGGCAGATCGTCCGCTCGCTCTCCGTCCCCTTCTCCGGCGAGCCGCTGGAAGGAATGCAGGTCATGGGACTACTGGAAACAAGAATGCTCGACTTCAAGCACCTCGTCATCCTCTCCGCGAACGAGGGCATACTGCCGCGCGACGCCCCCCTCGCCTCCTTCATACCGTACAGCCTGAGGGTCGGCTTCGGCCTGCCCACGCCAGGACATCGCGACGCGATACACGCCTACTCCTTCTACCGCCTCCTGCAACGAGCCTCCAGCGTCAGGATTCTACACGCCGACGCCGGGAAAGGAGGCGGTGAGCCGAGTCGATTCCTCTACCAGCTGAAATACGAGTCGGGGACGCCCCCGCGGGAAAGATTCCTGCAAGAGGAGGTCGTCGCCCGCGCCCGGCAACCCCTCGACATCCGGGCCAACGACGAGATCGCCAAGCGTCTCGAACGATTCACGCGGGAAGGAAAAGGACTCTCGCCGTCGGCCCTCAACATGTACCTCGACTGCCGCCTCAAGTTCTACTTCCGGCACGTCGCCGGCATCAGGGAGAAGGAAGAACGCCCCGGAGACCTCGACTACAGGACGCTCGGCAACGTCTTCCACGAGATGACGCGCTCCATATACCTCTCCTTCCCCGGCGGGCACGTCACCGCCGACGCCATCGACAAGATCGCCCGCGACAGGAACGCCATCGAACAACACGCCCGCGACGCCAGGGAAAAGGTGATCAACATCGACGACGGGACGGGAGAACTCTCCCTCTCCGTCGTGAAGAAGTACGCCCGAAAGGTGCTCGAGCACGACAGGAAGCTCGCCCCCTTCACGATCCTCGCCCTCGAGCAAGCCTTCCGGATGCCCCTCGAGGGAAACGGCCGCGTGACATGGATCGAGGGGAACATCGACCGCGTCGACCGCGTCGCCACCGGCACGCGCGTCATCGACTACAAGACCGGCATCGACAAGCCCGATTTCAAGAGCATCGCCTCGCTCTTCGACCCGGGGGACAAGCAACGCAACAAGGCCGCCTTCCAGACGATCCTCTATTGCCTCGTCTACGCCAGGGAATTCCCCGCCGACCCGCCTCCCGTGCCCGGCATGTACAGCGTCCGCGCCCTCTTCGCGCCAAAGCACGACGACCGCTTCTTCCTCAACGGCACGCCAATCGACGACGTCACGCCGCTCCTGCCGGAGTTCCGCGAACGGCTCGCCGCGCTCGTCGACGAGATCTTCTCCCCCGGCCTGTCGTTCGCCCCGGCAAGCCGACGCGACAAGTGCCGCTCCTGCCCGTACAACGCCATCTGCGCCCGCGACGAGAAATAACACCCGATGCAATACCTGAAATATACCTTACTGCCGCTCCTCCTCGCGGGGACGCTCGCCGCGAAGGATTTCCCCAAGAGGGAATTCCGCGGGGCATGGATTCAAACCGTCTTCCAGCCGGAGTACGCCGCCATGACGACCGACGAGATAAAGGCCGACTTCTCCAGGAAACTCAACGCGCTGGGAGCTGCCGGCATCAACGCCATCCTCTTCCAGGCACGCCCGGAGGCCGACGCGTGGTACGCCTCGCGCCTCGAACCGTGGAGCCGCTTCCTCACGGGAAAGCAGGGCGTGGCGCCGGAGCCATTCTTCGACCCGCTCGCGTTCCTCGCCGGCGAGTGCCACCGCCGGGGCATGGAGATCCACGCCTGGATCAACCCCTTCCGCGCCGGCACGTCCGGCACGGACCACCTCGCGCCGGACCACCTCTACTACCGGCACCCGCGGTGGTTCGTCTTCTACAACGGCCAACTGCTCTTCGACCCTGGAATCCCCGAATGCAGGCAGTACCTCCTCGACGTCGCACGAGACATCGTCAGCCGCTACGACATCGACGCCATCCACCTCGACGATTACTTCTACCCTTACCCCCTGCCCGGCATCCCCTTCCCCGACGACGAGAGCTTCCACCAACACGGGAAAGGTCTCGAGAAGAACGCCTGGAGACGAGAGAACATCAACACCCTGGTGCGCGACCTGAAGCGGACGATCCGCGACACCAAGCCCTGGGTGCGTCTCGGCGTCAGTCCCTTCGGCATCTACCGCAACAAGAGGGATACCCCCGACGGCAGCGGCAGCGACACCCGCGGCACGCAAGCGTACGCCGACCTCCACGCCGACGTGCTCCTCTGGGAAAGAAACGGGTGGATCGACTACGTCATCCCCCAGATCTACTGGGAAACCGGACACGAGATCGCCGGGCACGTCACGCTCGCCCGCTGGTGGAACGAGAACACCCGCCGCGCCCACCTCTACACCGGGCAAGACGTCGCCCGGACAATGAACGCCGGCGAACTCGCCCGGAAAATCAACCTCTCCCGCGCCCTCCACCGCGTGAAAGGAAACTGCTTCTGGCCCGCCAACGAGATCCTCCGCGATAACGGCGGCGTCGCCGACAGCCTCGCCGCGCGATACCACCGCTACCCGGCGCTCATCCCCGCCTACACGCGCCTCTCCTCGCGACGCCCCGCCCGCGTCGAGCCGCCGACGGTATCGCGCTCCGACGGCGGCTACACCATCGCGTGGGGAGTGAAGGACAATCCCCGCGAGGATCTCCTCCCCCGCTACTTCGTCATCTACTGCTTCCGCCCCGGCGAGCGCGTCAACCTCGAGGACGCGACGAAGATCAAGGCCATCACGACGCGCCCCGCCTGCTTCCTCCCGGCACGAGGACGCCTGCTGACGTACCGCGTCGTGATCACGGCCGTGGACCGCTACCACAACGAGTCACGAGGCCGCCGCGTCACGCTCGACCTGTGACGCGCGCGGGAAAAACTCCCCCCGCCACTAAACCTTTCCCCCCTCCCGTTGTCATAATAATCGGTGACGCCGACCGGCGTCGCCGCGTTTTAACCCTTAATCACAAAGATCATGAAAACAGTATCATTAATGCTATCCGTCATGCTGGCCTTCTCGCTGGGCGCTACCGCGCAGCAAGGCGGCGGCAGGCAACAAAGAATGTCCCCGGAGGAGCAACTGAAGATGCGCCTCGACAACGTGAAGAAAGAGGTGAAGCTGACCGCCGACCAGGAAAAGAAAGTCTCCGATCTCTTCACCGAGACCCAGAAAAAACAACGCGCCGCCTACGAGGCAAGCAGGTCGCAAGCGCAGACCGCCGGCGGCGAAAGGCAATCCTGGCAAATAGTCCGCGAGCAGGTACAAAAACTGCAGGATGAAGAGACCGCCGCCATGAAGAAGATCCTCGACGAGGGGCAATTCAAGGCATACTCCGCCCTCCTCGAGAAGCAACGCAAGGAGCAAGAGGAGAGAATGCGCTCGCGCGGCGGCGGCCCCGGTGCCCCCGGTGGTGGCGGGCCTGGTGGCGGTGGCCCCGGCGGTGGTGGACCTGGCGGTGGTGGACCCCGGTAAACGAGAGTACCTGCAATGACAGCACGTGCAACGATACTCGCGTTCATCGCGTCGCTCCTGATCACGACGCCCGCCCTCGCCCAGGTGAAGGGAGGACCGGAAGACTTCGCCCGCAAACGGGTGGAGACCGTGAAGAAAGCAACGAAGATCTCCGGGCAACAGGAAAAGGAACTCATCGCCCTCTTCATCGAGACCATAAACAAGCGCGACGAGATCTTCGCCTCCCGCCGGGAAAACGGCGAGAACCAGGAACAATCACGAACCAGAATCCAGAAGGTAAGGGACGAGGAAATGACCAAGATCAAGAAGATCCTCTCCCCCGAACAAGCAAAAGCTTACACCGACTACCTCGAGAAAATGAGGCAGGAAACAGGACAACGGCAAGTCGACCAGAAGAAGTAGCGCCGCTATCCACCTTACCACGAATCGCTGCCGCGGGAAACGTCCCGCGGCAGTGCTGTTTTCTTATCCCCCGTCACCTCTCCCCGGGCCGTCGCAGCCGCCAGCGGGATATTATTATCTTCGCGGAAACCAATACATCACGAAATGAACACGAACAACATCTCCAGGATCGCCCGTCACCACGTCACCCGCGTGCGCCGCGGCAATGTCACGCGGGTTTTCATCGCCTTCATCCTGTTCTTCACCGTCGCCGCGGGGATCTTCCACGCGGAGTCCCCGTTCGTGTTAGGAGCGAACGTCTTCCTGCAGCTCTCCTCGTTCTTCCCGTACCTCGGCGCGAGCGTCTTCTCCTTGCTGCTGTTCTTCCCCGTGATGTTCGTCGCCGCGGGTGCTGCCGGTAGTG
>JAIRKS010000174.1 GCA_031259905.1 Odoribacteraceae bacterium | reverse complement strand
GCTCCCAAAATGAGATTGGGAGCTCCCAAAATGAAATTGGGAGCTCCCAAAATAATATTGGGAGTTCCAAACGTGATCAGTCGAGAGCAAAATGTGACCAGTCGAGAGCAAAATGTGATCAGTCGAGAGCAAAACGTGACCGGTCGAGAGCAAAACGTGACCGGTCGAGAGCAAAACGTGACCGGTCGAGAGCAAAACGTGATTAGTCGGGCAAGAATGATCGCCCGTCCGCGCAGACGCCCCGCCCGTCGGCGCAGACGAGCGGGCGGCGGGCGCGTTTGGTAGTCTCGCCGGGTATACTTACTTTAGCGACCTCATTTAATACTTCACACATGACTAAATTTTACACCATCCTGTCGAGCGCGCTGCTGTCCGCGCTGTTCATCTCGTGCGAGAAGAACGTGAACAGCGACGAGGAAAAGCAGCAGAAAGTGAACGAGTACATCCACGCGGTGATGAAAGATTATTACCTGTGGAACGGTAACGTTCCCGACGAGCCGGCAGGCGCCGAGGTCGAGCCGTCGGGGTACTTCTACTCGCTGCTGGACGCCGGCGACGCGTGGTCGTACATCACCGACGAGAAGGAGAAATTCCTCGAGGAAGAGATCAACTACACGGGCGAGACGTTCGGCTACGACCTCTCCTTCGGGCGATTCACGGGCAGCGAGGCGCTCTTTGCCGTCGTTAACTACGTCTACCCCGGCTCGCCGGCGGCGCTGGCGGGGTTGAAGCGGGGGGATTTCATCCTCGAGGTGGACGGCGCGACGCTGGTGATGGATAACTACACGGAACTGTACGCGTCGGGGACGCGGCAGCTATCGCTCGGCACGCTCGACGGGGAGAGGGTCACGGCGGCGGGAAGCGTGACGCTCGCGTCGGTGAAGATGGAGCAAAACCCGGTGCTCGCCCGCGAGGTGCTGACGCGCGGGACGAACAAGATCGGGTACCTGCTCTACGTCGGGTTCGTGAACAACTTCGAGCAGGAGCTTGTCGACGCGCTCACGGCGTTCAAGGCGGAGGGGATCACGGATCTCGTCCTCGACCTGCGGTACAACCCCGGCGGGGGGGTGGACGTGACGACGCTACTGTGCAGCGCGCTCGTCCCGCCGGCGGCAATGACGGCCGGCAACGTGTTGATCCATCACCTCTGGAACGCGCCGCTGCAGGCGTACCTGGAGGCGGCCGAGAGGGAGGCGCCGGGGACGTTCGCCGCGGCGCTGGCGACGCGTTTCCGGGAGGTGGAGTATAACCTGGCGCTGCCGCGCGAGCGGGTGTACGTGCTGACGTCACGGGGATCGGCGTCGGCGTCGGAGCTGCTCGTGGTGGGGCTGGAGGCGTACATGGACGTCGTGCAGGTGGGCGATAGCACGCGCGGGAAGTACACGGCGATGATGGAGTTCTCGCCGACAGAAAAGGAGCTGGCGAACTGGCTGCTGCTGCCGGTGGTGTACAAGTTCGCGAACCGGGACGGGAAGACGGATTTCAAGGAAGGTCTGCCGCCCGATTACCTGCTCAAGGAGACGCTGCCGTTCAAAACGCTCGGCACGACGGATGACCCGCTGCTCGCGAAGGCCGTCGAGTTGATCACCGGCGAGGAGGTGCCGGCGGCAGAGCCTGAAGAAAATCGCGTGACGTGGCTCTCGTTGCCCTCGCCACGCGTGACGGACGGGCGGCTGCTGCATAAGCCGGCAATACCGGCGATGAAGTAGCCCCACCTGAAAACATGCCCGTGAAAAAGATCATCATCTTCACCCTCTCCGCCCTCTTCCTCGCGACCGGCGTACTGGTCGCCCTCCCCTTCATCTTTCGTGACGACATCCTCCGGCTCGTCGAGCACCAATCGGCGCGTTACCTCCACGGGCGCCTCTCCATCGGCAAGATGAGCATGAACATGTTCGAGAACTTCCCGAACCTGAACGTCACCCTCTCCGGCATTACCCTCACCGGGGCGGGCGGCGAACACGACACGCTGTTGCTCGCCCCCCGCATTGAGGCCTCCGTCAACCTGAAGTCGCTCGTCGTCGGCGACGCGATCATCGTCCGCCGCCTCCTGCTGGCAGACGCCCGCCTCGCGGCACGCGTCGACGCGGACGGCAAGGCCAACTGGAACATCCTCGTCGCCGCGGGCGACGGGAAAGACGGGAAAGACGGGCGCGAGGAGACGGGCGGCGAGATCTCCGTCCGCCTCGACCGCGTCGTCATCGATCGCCTCGCCGCCGAGTACCGCGACGTCGCGGGCGACCTGCACGCCGGCGCCGGTGCGCTCTCGGTAGAGCTGGACGGCATCGTCGGCGGCAAGGAGGCGCGAATGAACCTGCACCTGCGGGCGAGGGAAGTCTTCCTCCACGCCGGGGGCGTCGCGTGGACCGACCGCGGCGACATCGCCTGGGAGACGACCGTCACGGCCAACCCGCGCGACCTCTCCCTCGACGTGAAGCCAGGCAAGCTCCTCGTGAACGGCCTCGCGCTGACCCTCGCGGGAAGCGTCACGGCCTCCGGCGACGGCTACCTCCTCGACCTCTCCGCCGGGACGACCGGCACGCGTGTCGAGGAGTTGCTGGCATTAGTACCGGCAAACTACCGCCCCTTCCTCGACGGCGTCAAGGCCTCCGGCGACGTCCGCCTCCAAGCCACCGTGAAGGGAGAGTACCGCGGCGATCACCTCCCCGCCGTCGACCTGCAGTGTACCGTGGTGGAGGCCGGCGTCGCGTTCCCCGACCTCCCCGTGGCCATCGAGAAGATTAACCTCGACCTCCGCGTCGCGACTCCCGGCGGGAAACTCGCCGCCGCGAGCGTGGACGTGAACAGGCTCTCCCTCGTCGCCGACGGTAACCCCGTAGAGGCCACCCTGCACGTGACGAACGACGGCGAGCCGCGCTTGCACGGGACGATCAACGGCGCGTTGCACCTGGAGAGCCTGAACAACGTGTTCGCCGGGATCAACGCCGGGGGGACGATCCTCGCGAACCTCTCCGTCGAAGGGAAACGCGAAGACGTCGAGAAAGGAGAGTACGGGAAGATCAACGCCCGCGGGCAACTCGCCCTGGAGGACGTCCGCTTCAAGAACGAACAATTCCCCGGCGGGATCACCGTCGCCGCGGGGAAGATCGCCGTCGCGCCGACGCGCCTGGACTTCTCCGGCTTCCAGGTGAAAGTCAACTCCTCGGAAGCGCTCGTCGACGGGCAGCTCGACAACTACCTCCCCTACCTCTTCAACGGCAAGCCGCTGGAAGGACGCTTTACCCTCGTCGCCTCCCGCCTCGACCTGAACGAGCTGATCGACGAGGACGGCGACGGGAAAGAGATCGTGCCGGGCGACGCGGACGGGGAGATCGCCGGCGTGCCGGACAACCTCTCGATCACGCTCGACGCGCGGGTGGATACCTTGCTCTTCGGCGACCTCGTCGTCAAGCATCTCGACGGAAAGGCGCGGGCGAACAAGGGGATCGTCGCGCTGGAGGACGTGAACATGGAGGCCCTCGGCGGCAAAGTCATCCTCGACGGGAGTTATCACGCGGCCGTCCCCCGCTTCGACCTCCGCGCGCGGGCCGTCGCCGTGGACCTCGACGAGGCGTACAACGCCTTCTCCATCGTCCGCGAGGCCCTGCCCATCGCCGTGCACTGCCGCGGAAAGGTCTCCGCCGCGACGCGCCTCGCCGCCCGCCTCGACCGGGAGATGCATCCCGTGATGAATACCCTCGACGGGGAAGGAACGATCTCCGTCGCCGACGTGCTGATCAACGATAACCCCGCGCTCGATCAACTCGCCGCGTTGCTGCACAACGACGAGATCAGCCGGCTGCGCGTCTCCAACCTCGACATCCACTTCAAAGTAGATAAAGGAAACGTCTCCGTCGCCCCCTTCACCACGCGCCTCGCCGGCCTTCCCGCCACGATACACGGCACGCAAGCCGTCACCGGGGAGATCAACTACACCCTTTCCGTGAACATCGACCGCGCCCGCTTCGGCAAAGACATCGAGCAGCTCCTCGCCGTCGTCCCCGGGTCGGGCAGCATCAAGAGCGTCGACGTCGCCGTCAACGTCGGGGGCACGCTCGACAAACCCACCTTCAGGATCGGGAAAGCCGTCACCGGGAAAGCCGTCATCGACCAGGTAAAAGACAACGTGCAAAAAGAAATCATCAAGGGATTCGACAAGTTGTTCAAGAAAAAATAACCGCGCTAACACCGGGAAACCCACATGCACGCCAGACAATACCTCCTCCTCGCGTCGCTCCTCGCGGCAGCCCTCCCCGCCGTCGCGCGGCAAGACTCCACGCGACACCTCGATGCCGTCATCGTCCTCGGGCGCCAGGCCCGCCAGGAGATCCTCCCCGTTCAATCCCTCGCCGGCAAAGAACTCCAACGCCTCTCCGTCCACTCCGTCGCCGACGCCGTCCGCTACTTCTCCGGCGTCCAGGTAAAAGACTACGGCGGCATCGGCGGCCTCAAAACCGTCAACATCCGCGGCATGGGAAGCCACCACGTCGGCGTCTTCTACGACGGCATCGAGCTGGGAAACGCGCAAAACGGCGTCATCGACCTCGGACGCTTCTCCCTCGACAACATGGAAGCCATCACCGTCTACAACGGCCAAAAAAGCGCCATCCTACAAACCGCGAAAGACCACGCCTCCGCCAGCGCCATCTACATGACCTCGCGTCGCCCCCTCCTCGACGACGGCAACGGCAAACGCCATCGCCTCAACCTCGCCCTCAAGGGAGGCTCGTTCGCGACCATCAACCCCTCCGTCCTCTGGGAATTCCGCGTCAACACCCGCCTCGCCCTCTCCGCCAGCGCCGAGTACCTCTACACCTCCGGGAGGTACAAATTCTCCTACACCAGGAAAAACGGCTACGACACCACCGAGACCCGCCGCAACGGGGACCTCCGCGCCGCCCGCCTCGAGGCAGCCATCCACGGGAAAAACAACCGGGGAGACGACTGGAACGCGAAACTATACCACTATCGCTCCGAACGAGGATACCCCGGCGCGTCCGTCCGCGAAGAACCCGGGAAGTTCAAGCACCAGGACAGGCAATGGGACAACAACCTCTTCCTCCAGGTCACCGCGTGCCTACACCCCGCCGCGCGATACAGCCTCGCGGCAAACGCCAAGTACGCCCGCGACTACCTCCGCTACCTCTCCGACCCCCGCCTCGACGTCACCACCATGCACGTCGACAACCGCTACCTCCAGCAAGAAATCTACGCCTCCCTCGCGCACCTCATCACCATCGCCCCGCGCATCGACGCCTCCCTCGCCAACGACATCCAGTACAATACCCTCGACGCCGACCTCGTCGACTTCGCCCGCCCCACCCGCTACACGTTCCTCACCGCCCTCTCCCTCTCCCTCGACCTCCCCTCCCTCGACCTGCAAGCCTCCCTCCTGCACACCCTCGCCAGCGACAAAACCCGCGCACCCGGCGCCCGTGCCGGAACCGTCAACACCCTCTCCCCCTCCATCGTCGCCTCCGCCGAAATCACGCCGGGCATCACCGCCCGCGCCTTCTACAAAAAATCCTCCCGCCTACCCACGTTCAACGACCTGTACTATACATTCATCGGGAACAAAGAACTACAACCCGAACACGTCGAGCAACTCAACGCCGGCATCACCATCACCCGCCCCGTCCCGCGCCTCGAAATACAAGTAGACGCCTACCTCAACCGCGTCAAAAACAAAATCATCGCCATGCCCACCTCCAACCAATTCCGCTGGACAATGATCAACCTCGGACGCGTACACGCCGGCGGCATCGACGCCTCCGCGCGACTCGTCGCCCGCGCCGGCAACGTCGAAATCACGCCGCGCCTCTCCTACTCCTACCAGCGCGCCCGCGACCTCTCCGAACCCGGCGACCGCTGGCACGGCGGGCAAATCCCCTACATCCCCCGTCACGCCGCCTCACTCGTCGCCGGCGTCGCCTACCGCGCCTGGACAATCAACTACAGCTTCATCTACACCGGCGAACGCTACGACTCCGTCGCCAACATCCCCGCCAACCACCTCCAACCCTGGTACACCCACGACGCCGCCGTCTCCGCCACCTTCCGTGCCGGAAGCGCCGTCGCCCGCGTCACCGCCGAGATCAACAACATCCTCGACCAGCAGTACGAAGTCGTCAGGTGCTACCCCATGCCCGGCACAAACGTGAAACTAAAACTAAACATCACCCCATGAAACCACGCCTCCTCCTCCCCCTCCTCCTCCTCGCCGCCTGCCGCCAGGACGAACCCGCCCCCGCCTCCGCCTCCACCGCCGTCATCGCCGGCACAACCGCCGACATCAAGGGATTCTTCCTCCTCAACGAGGGAAACATGGGCACGAACAAGGCCACCATCGACTACTTCGACTACCAAACCGGCACCTACACCGCCGACATCTACCCCGAACGCAACCCCGGCATCGTCAAGCAACTCGGCGACGTCGGCAACGACCTGCAAATACACGGCGGCAAACTATACGCCGTCATCAACTGCTCCCACTTCGTCGAAATCATGAACCTCCGCGACGCGCGCCACGTCGCCCGCGTCTCCATCCCCAACTGCCGCTACATCACCTTCAACGGCCCCCACGCCTACGTCACCTCCTACGCCGGCCCCGTCCTCATCGACCCCAACGCCCGCCTCGGATACGTCGCCCGCCTCGACACCGCCCGCCTCGACGCCGGCGTCATCGACACCTGCGTCGTCGGATACCAGCCCGAGGAAATGGCCATCGCCGGCAACAAACTATACGTCGCCAACTCCGGCGGATACCGCCTCCCTGGCTACGACCAGACCATCTCCGTCATCGACATCCCCACCTTCAAAGTCATCAAAACCATCCGCGCCGGCATCAACCTCCACCGACTCCAGCTCGACAACCACGGATACCTCTACGCCTCCTCCCGCGGCGACTACCGAGACACCCCCTCCAAAACATACGTCATAGACACCCGCGACGACCTCCTCGTCGACATCCTCGACGACCTCCCCAACACCGACATGACCCTCCGCGGCGACTCCCTCTACATCTACAGCACCGCCTGGAGCCACCTCACCAACAGCAACGCCATCTCCTACGCCATCCTCGACACCCGCTCCAGGCGCGTCGTCACCCGCTCCTTCATCACCGACGGCACCGACAAACTCATCCGCACCCCCTCCTGCATCGCCGTCCACCCCGGCACCGGCGAAATCATCGTCGCCGACGCCAGGGACCACGTCACCCCCGGCGTCCTCTACTGCTTCACACCCGCCGGCAAACTCCACTGGACCGTCCCCGTCACCGACGACCCGCGCGACGTCACCCCCGGAAACATCCCCTCCCGCGTCGCCTTCACCCGCGTCGCGCTCGAACCCCTCGACGCCGGGAAATAAAACACCACAACCCCCGCGACAACAAACGCCATCCCCGGCGAAAAAAAAGCAATCCCCCCTCCCGTTCCTGCTGCCTGACCCCCGATTACGGACGTCCCAAACTCAATTTCGGACGTCCCAAACTCAATTTCGGACGTCCCAAACTCAATTTCGGACGCCCCAAACTCAATTTCGGACGTCCCAAACTCAATTTCGGACGCCCCAAATTCAATTTCGGACGCCCCAAATTCAATTTC